>JAADHH010000090.1 GCA_013151955.1 Chloroflexota bacterium | reverse complement strand
CGGGGGATGAGGGGGGTCAGAACGCGCCCCGCCATTTTCATCCTTGGTGGTGCGCGCCGGGCGGGCATGGGCACCGCTTTGTATTCGCCTTTTGGCAGGCTGTCGCAGAGGTCGTTTTTGTCAGACTTCGGAAGTTTACGGGCAACTTCCGAAGTCTTTCTCCGACAAACTGCTAGTCTTTTCCAGATAAGCGCGGTCGGCCGGCGTCAAATCTGCCGAGCCGAGCAGGTCCGGGCGGCGATCCAATGTGCGGCGCAAAGCCTGCTCGCGTCGCCATCGTGCAATCTCGGCATGGTTTCCCGAGAGGAGTACCTCCGGCACGGCCCATCCCCGAAACACGGGAGGGCGGGTGTAGTGCGGGTACTCCAGCAAACCGGTAGCGTGTGAGTCGTTGTGCGTGGCCGCCGGATCACCGAGCACACCGGGCAGCAAGCGGACCACGGCATCCACGACCACCATCGCCGGGATCTCCCCCCCCGAGAGGACATAATCACCGATAGAGATTTCATCCGTCACCAGGTGTTCGCGCACCCGCTCATCCACCCCCTCGTAGCGTCCGCAAATAAGCAACAACTGCTCATGGCTGGCCAATTCACAGGCCACGCTCTGGGTGAAAAGGCGGCCCTGTGGAGTCAGCAAGATAATCGGCACACCCATGTCGTAGGAGCGGACTGTATCCGCGATCTCAGCCGACGGAGTGGCCGATTTACCGGACGATAGCCTCTCTCCCAGGACTCTCTCCACCGCAGCAAAGATCGGCTCCGGCTTCATCACCATACCGCCACCGCCACCGTATGGCGTATCATCGGTCGTATGATGTTTGTCCGTAGCGTACGCCCGGATGTCGTGCAGCGCAATTTCCACACGGCCCATCTCCTGCGCCCGCTTTACAATGCTGGACGCGAAGGGACCGGCAAACATTTCAGGGAACAGGGTGAAGATATCGAAACGCATCGGGGTCAGTGTCCATTCTTACCAACCTGAGATTTCAGGTACGCTCGGATGAACATGTCCAGGTCGCCGTCCAGAACTGCACCGGTCTTGCCGGTCTCCACTTCCGTGCGGTGGTCTTTGACCATCTGGTAGGGGTGGAGAACGTACGAGCGGATCTGGTTTCCCCAGCCGGCATCCACGTGCTCGCCTTTCAATTTTGCTTGTTCGGCAGCACGGCGCTCCATTTCCTGCTCGTACAGACGACTGCGCAACACCTTCATTGCCGACTCCCGATTCTGCAACTGGGACCGCTCGTTCTGGCAGGTGACGACAATTCCTGTGGGGATGTGGGTCATCCGTACTGCCGTCGCGTTCTTTTGGACATTCTGTCCGCCTGCACCGCTGGACCGGAAAACGTCTATGCGCAGGTCGTCCGGGCTGATTTCGATTTCCACAGCGTCGTCAATCACCGGCATGACCTCGACGAGGGCGAAGGAAGTATGCCGCCGACGGGCCGCGTCGAAGGGCGAGAGACGGACCAGTCGGTGTACACCCTTCTCGGTCCGCAGGTAGCCGTAGGCGTAGGGGCCTTCCACCTCCACCGTCACACTTTTCAGGCCGGCTTCTTCGCCCGGCATGGAGTCCAAAATCGTAGCGTGGTATTTGTGCTGCTCGGCCCAGCGCAGATACATCCGCAAAAGCATCTCGGTCCAGTCCTGTGCTTCGGTGCCGCCTGCGCCGGCGTGGATAGCAAGCAAAGCGTTGCCACGGTCATGCTTGCCGGATAATGTCAGTTTAAACTCTTCGTGTTCAATCTCGCGTTCCAGGGTTTCCAGTTCGGTGGCCACGTCCCCGGCGACATCGTCGTCCCCTTCCATTTCCGCAAGCTCCAGCCACTCCAGGGCTTCGTGTGTGCGGGTCAACATTCCTCGCCAAAGGGCCACACTCTCTCGCAGCAAGGCCAACTGCTGCATAGCCTTTTGGGCCGCTTGCTGATCGGACCAAAAATTGGCCTGACCAGCTTTTTTTTCCAATCGAGCAATCTCCGCTTCCTTGCCAGGGATGTCAAAGGCGCTCCAGCAGGCCGGCGATGCGTTGTTCCAGGGTTTGCAAACGACTTTTCACTTCTTCCATGATTTAGTCTCCCTCAAATAGCCCATCCACAAAGGCATGGGCGTCAAATTCGGCCAGGTCTTCGATCTTCTCGCCGGTGCCGACAAAATAAATGGGCAGTTCCAGGTCGCGGGCGATGGCGAAAGCCATACCGCCTTTGGCCGTTCCATCCAGTTTGGCGAGCACTACCCCCGTGATCTTCACGGCTTCTTTGAAGACCTTCGCCTGGGACAGGGCGTTTTGTCCTGTCGTGGCATCCAGTACCAGTAATGTTTCGTGCGGTGCCCGGTGCACTTGCTTTTGGGCCACGCCGTGAACCTTCTTCAATTCTTGCATCAGGTTGTACTTGGTATGCAGTCGGCCGGCGGTGTCTATGATGAGCACATCCATGCCGCGCGAGCGACTGGCGCGTATGGCATCGTAGACCACGGCCCCCGGATCGCCCCCCGGCTGGCTGGCAATCACCTCTACACCGACGCGGTCTCCCCAAATCTTCAGTTGGTCTATGGCCGCAGCGCGAAACGTATCACCCGCCGCGAGCATCACCCTCTGGCCACGGTCTTTGTGGTATTTGGCCAGCTTGGCGATGCTGGTGGTCTTGCCTGAGCCGTTTACGCCGACGGTGAGCACGACAGAGAGATGTCGCTTGCCCTCCAGGTACGGACGTGCTGAAGCTTCCAAGATGTCTACCAGCCGCTCTTCCAAACGGCCCCTCACCTGCTCGGCACGGCGCATGCCTCGCTGGACAGCGTCCTCACGCAGGCCGGCAATCAAGGCCGTGGTTGTGTCCACGCCGATGTCGGCCATGATCAGCAGTTCTTCCAAATCTTCCCAGAATTCCTCTGTCACCTCGCCCGGCCCAAATAGGCCGGCGATTTGGCCGAACACGGACCGCCGCGTTCGGCTCAGACTGTCACGGATACTGGCTGCACGGGAAAAAACCAATGTCTCGGTTCTCCTCTTCTGAATCTCTGAACCCCTTGAAGTCTGCTTCCAATTATACCCTGACGTCCAGTTCTCTGCAACTTCCGACGGGTCACACATCCTTGACCTTTCCCGCATCTCATTGTATAATTTCCCCGTCATGTAAGCCTTCGAATGAATTCGAGGCTGATAGCTCAAGTCGGCTTTTTAGCCGACCAAGACAGTCGGAGAGCGCGCCCCCCAGTCTGCTCCAAGTGGCATTGAGATGTCAGCCCTGAATCTCAATGCGGGGCTACTACGGAAGGAAACGCGAATTTGTCCCCAAAGACAACGGTGGTCATCCCCACCTACAACGAAGCCGACAATCTGCCAACGCTCGCAGCCGATTTGCTTTCCCTGGAAATAGAAAACCTGTCCGTGTTAATTGTAGATGACGATTCGCCTGACGGAACCGGAGCGATTGCCGACGACATCCACGAACGCTATCCCGACAGCTTTGCTGTCATCCATCGCACCGGTAAGCTCGGGCTGGGCACGGCTTATGTAGCCGGCTTTCAGCGTGCGCTGGCCGAGAACGCAGACTACATCGTCCAGATGGACGCTGACTTCTCTCATTCGCCCCACTACATCCCGAAGTTTCTGGACGCCATCGCTTCGTATGACACAGTCGTTGGTTCGCGGTATGTGCCCGGCGGCAAGCTGGACGAGCGATGGAGCTTCGGGCGATACTTCTTGAGCTGGTGGGCAAATCAAGTTTACACCCGCGCAATCCTGGGACTCAAAGTGCGGGATGTGACCGCGGGGTTCAAGCTGTGGCGACGCAACGTGCTCGAAGCCATTGACTTGCAAAATGTCCAGTCCAGTGGCTACGTGTTTCAGGTGGAAATGGCCTACCTGACGGAGAAGATGGGGTTTCGCATCCTGGAATACCCCATTTACTTTGAGGATCGGCGCATTGGCCGCTCGAAGATGTCTATTCCTGTGAAGCTGGAAGCTGCCTGGCGTGTGTGGCAAATTCGATGGCGGCATCGCAACATCAGACGGTAAAGCGTGGCCTTGCGCTAGCCCTGATCCTATTCGCGCTGGCCCTGATCCTGCTGGGGCCGGTTGTGCT
>JAADHH010000052.1 GCA_013151955.1 Chloroflexota bacterium | reverse complement strand
TCTTCTCAAAAAGTAGGGGCGTACCCTTGCGGTCGCCCTACGGGGCAGCGGTCGCCCTACGGGGCAGGCGCAAGGCCATGCCCCTACCCCGGATTATTGAGAAGATACCCAATTTCTTTACAAACGAGTCAAGATTCTGAACACAGATAAAGCTTTTTTGATCTGTGCAAATCTGTGTCCCATCAACTTGTCGGTTTGAGGCGAAGCTTCGTTGGGCGGTTACAAACTAACCGGAGTCTGGCGAAAGTCCTTTTGACCGTATAACAGCGGCATTTTCAGCCACGGATGGCACGGCTTTCCACAGATTCCCAGGTTTTTTCTGTGAAAATCTGTGTAAGTCGTGGCAAAAACAAAAAAACGCCAGAGTCCAGAAACTGGTTTTCGTGATAGTCCGATGGATTGCTGGTACGCAAATTACTTGCCTTGACCTTTGTTTAACCCACGCTTGATTTTGGCCCACGAGTCACGCAGGGAGACTGTGCGGTTGAAAACCAGCGCACCTTCGCTGCTGTCGGGATCAACGCAGAAATAGCCTTTACGGAGGAATTGGTAGCGCATACCGGGCAATGCGCCGGCCAAACTCGGCTCCACCTTGCCCGATTTCAGAATATTCACAGAATTCGGATTCAGGTTGGCCACAAAATCTGCCCCTTCCTCCACGTCGTCCGGGTTGGGGCTTGCAAAGAGGCGATCATACAGACGCACTTCCGCATCAAGGGCATGGGCTGCCGACACCCAGTGCAACGTTCCGCGAACCTTACGTCCATCAGGGGAAGAGCCGCCACGAGTTTCTGGGTCATACGTGCAATGCAGCTCTATCACCTCGCCGGTATTTTCATCTTTGACGACGCGGGTACAAGTAATGTAGTAAGCGTGCTTCAAGCGGACCTCGCGGCCGGGTGCCAGCCGGAACCACTTTTTTGGTGGCTCCTCCAGAAAATCATCCCGCTCAACGTAAAGAACGCGCGAGAAGGGAATCTTCCGCGAACCCGTGCCGGCATCCTCCGGGTTATTTCTGGCATCCAACTCCTCGACCTGGTCTTCCGGATAATTGTCTATGACCACGCGCAGCGGATTTAATACCGCCATCACACGAGGTGCTCGCAGATTCAAATCTTGGCGAACGAAGTGTTCGAGCAGGTCAATTTCGACAACACTGTTTGTCTTGGCCACGCCGATGCGATCACAAAAATTCCGGATGGCTTCTGGCGTATATCCACGCCGCCGCAGCCCGGAAAGCGTAGGCATTCGGGGATCGTCCCACCCATTCACATACCCTTGCTCCACCAGTTTTCGCAGTTTTCGCTTGCTGAGGACGGTATGGGTCAGGTTGAGGCGGGCAAATTCGATTTGTTGCGGATGATAAACGGCGAGCTGGTCCAGAAACCAATCGTACAAGGGGCGATTGTTTTCGAATTCGAGGGTACAGAGCGAATGGGTCACCCCTTCGATGGAATCGGAGAGACCGTGGGCAAAATCATACATGGGATAGATGCACCACTCGTCCCCCGTGCGGTGGTGTGTGGCGTGCAGGATACGGAACATGACCGGGTCGCGCATCAGCAGGTTCGGTGAGGCCATGTCGATTTTTGCGCGGAGCACACGGCTGCCGTCTTCAAATTCGCCGGCACGCATACGCGCAAACAAGTCCAGATTCTCTTCGACGGAACGTTGCCGGTAGGGGCTCTCTGTCCCTGGCTCTGTCAGCGTTCCCCGGTGCGCTCGGATCTCGTCAGCGCTCAGGTCGCAAACGTAGGCGCGACCGATCTTGATCAGTTGCACAGCAAAGTCATAGAGCCGCTCAAAGTAGTCTGAGGCAAAGTACAAGCGATCATCCCAATCGAAACCGAGCCACCGCACATCCTCCTCGATCGATTGCACATATTCGATTTCCTCTTTGCTGGGGTTGGTATCATCGAATCGCAGGTTGCACACACCGTTGAACTCGTTCGCAACCCCGAAATTGAGGCAGATGGATTTGGCATGACCAATGTGCAAATACCCGTTTGGCTCGGGCGGAAAACGCGTCTGCACCTTGCCACCATATTTGCTCGTTTCCAGGTCTTTGACAATCGTCGCTCTGATGAAGTCCAAAGGAGTATCGTTGTCAGTTGTCGTCATATTCAAGACGTGCCCCCTGTGGTGTAGTTTTCGAGTTGCTCAATGATGAACACTTGGTCGGATATGACAGCTTTGACAATGTCCCCAATTGAAAGCACACCGACGATCTCGTTGTTCTCGATGACCGGCAGATGGCGCGACCACCCCAATGTCGCTCCCTCTCAATCGCAGCATACTGCCAACGCTTTTCATCTTCCAGTTCCCCTGATGATCTGTGTAGGCGGTTTCGCTTTCCCGTCTGCCCCAATTGTACTACAAAACGCTGCAGATTGTCAATTTGAGTGCCGGTCAAGGATTGGTGCTGCCGGCCGTTGCCAGGAATGTCAGCCAGCGATGACCCGCGGCACGGGCAAGGCCGCAATCGCGCACCGTGAACCCGCTGCCAGCCAGCAAGGCGACCATCTCGGCCTGTTCATACCTGGCGAAGAAACGCCGGATGGCACCGTAGGCTGCGCCGGTCTCCCAGACTTCCCCTTCGCCTTCCTGAACGGATAGGCACAGCAGGCCCCCGGGAATCAGCACGCGCCCGATCTCTGCCAGTGCCCGGGGAGCTTCTCTTTTGGGCAGATGGAGGAGTGCGGCGATGCACCACACAGCGGAGAAGGCGTATGTGCGAAAGGCAAGATCGCGCATATCCATTTGCAAAAGGGGAGTCTGCACGCGCGCCGCAGCCTGGGCCAACATGCCCCTGGAAAGGTCAATGCCCACCACCCTGACACCGTGCCGCGCGAACCACGCCATATCCCGTCCTGCGCCGCAGCCAACATCGAGCGTCAACGCGTCCGGTTCGAGCCGGCGCATGAAGTCGGCTGCAATCGCACGCAAGGTGGCGGTCATAGGGGCATTCTTGGCGGCATACTGCGCAGCGATCCGGTCATAGACCGCCATCATGCGCCTGGTAGTCATCGTTCGGTTCTCACGATAAGATCAGCGGCGGCACAGCAGCTTCATCTTCGCGCGGGCAGGCCGGTCATGGCAGTGGACTGCATCTTGGCGTTGCTGTCCACCGAGAACGACCAGGTGTAGACCTGCTGGTCGGCGGTAATCGAAACCGTGTACGTAGCCCCGGCGACGAGGGGAGCGCGGGGCATCACCACAACCGCATCCCGCCCACCCAAGACCGAACGTCCCAAAGATTCGTAGCCCGGATTGGGGTTGACATAGTTCGTCTCATCAAACTCGCAACTCTCCAGTGATGAGGTGGCATCCTGGAAACTATGCGCGGTTACGTTGGGCGTCTGGCTTCCGTCGCCAAGTTGCAAGATGATGGGCGGGCCGCTGGGCGTGCTGTAGCCCGCACAACTGGTGAGCGGGTCAGGAGATTCATGACCGTTGTACGCGCGCAGCGGCATGACCCGGCCTTGGGCCGGGAAATATATCGGGAAGGTCACCGTCAAGGGGATGCTGCCACGGCCGCGACCAACATCCAGCGCAGCGCCCATGTTCCAGTACCCGATGGCTTCCCGGTAGCTGCCAAAGCCGGTCTGGGCCAGAGCCGGGTCGATGATTCCGATGGCATGGAACGGGCCTTGCATCCAAATGTCTATCGCGTCGGCGTCCGTGGTCAGCGTGCTCCCACTGACCATCACATCGCTGTTTTGGGCGGCAAGATCGCCCTCCGGCGTATACCACAAATTGCCCGGATCCTCGCTGTGTCCGTAGGCGTCGTTCTTGACCATGTAGCGCGCGTGCTTCCAGGCCCCATCGCTCCAACTTGCGTTCTCGGTGAGGTCAGAAAGCTCGGCCAGCGCGCGATACCCGTTTACATAGGTCAGCCAGTCCGGCGTGGGCGTCGGAGACGGCGTAGACGTGGCCGTCGCCGTGGCCGTGGGCGTCGCCGTCGCCGTGGTAGTCGCGGTGGGCGTGGCGGTTGCCGTCGCGGTGGGTGTGACGGTCGGCGGAATGCCCGTCGCCGTGGGCGAAGCTGTGGCGGTGGCCGTGGCGGTCGCCGTCGCCGTGGAGGAAGCCGTCGCGGTGGGCGTGG
>JAADHH010000057.1 GCA_013151955.1 Chloroflexota bacterium | reverse complement strand
TGCGCCAAAAGTTGAGCGGGCGTAGCTCAGGGGTAGAGCACAACCTTGCCAAGGTTGGGGTCGTGAGTTCGAATCTCATCGCCCGCTCCAAACACACATAAGTGTTTGAAACTACAGAAAACCCCTAAAAAACGATGACTTAGCTCCACAAAGAGGGTGAAGCAGGATATGGGAAATAAGTTCTCTATTCGAAGGCGCGTGCCAGATGATATTTGCCACATTAATAAACCGCACAAACCGGCCCGCTTCGCTTGATCTACGCAAGGACTCCGCTCAGCAGGCCTTGACGCCAAACAAAATTACGGAAATAAACGTGAACGGATTCTACTAACCAGTGGCCCGGATCAGTAGATATCCATAGCGTATCTGAGTCGCTGGCCGGATAGTTTTTGAATTGTAGTGGTTCAGATTACATTTGAATTGACAATTCAGTAGAATTGTAATTTTGTTCTGCTTTCCATAATTGGCGTTATCAGATTTGAAGCTGATAAATTAGCCTGCTTTTCCATAATTTAAAACCACATTTCATAGTGAAACGAAGACACGTATTCAAGTGGTCTATTCCAATGTCAACACCGGAGAAAATTTCCACCAAACACCGGAGTAAAAGTACACCACTTTGATGTTTCGGAAGTTTGTCCATAGACCCGCACTGTGGAATGCCCACCATAGGGCTGACGCAGCAGACGGGTTATGAGATGGATATTCTCGACGTTTTGAAAAAGGCGCTTGCCGCCGCTGCCGCACAGGACTCCCCGACATGACGGACAGAGCCAAGACCATCGAAACGGCCCCGGCACTGCGGACATTTCCGCTCTCTGGTCGCCAGCATCTGATCCTGACTGAAAACACTCTGCGGCCTGACCTGCCCATTAATTGCGAGGTAATGTGGATGGAGGTGCAGGGCGCCCTGGACGCGCCCGCCTTGCAGTCTGCCTTTCGGGCCATATGCCAACGCCACGAAGCCCTGCGCGCGACGCTGGTGGAAGATCCACAGGGAGCGATGCGCCTTGCGATTGCGCCCGAGCCCGTTCGCAATGTTCAAATCGTCGAGGTTGCCGCTGATGAAATGACCGGCTGGATGGCAGAACGTTGCGCGTTGCCTTTCGGAATGGATGCGCCCCTGTTCGATGCCGTCGTGGTCAAAAGTGCTGGTGGCTGGATCCTGTTTATGAATATGAGCCACCTGATCACAGATGGCTGGTCGTACTACCGGCTGTTCGCAGACTGGAGTGCGGCCTACACCGATGCGCTGGCGATGCAGGGGCCTGAGGCTGCGCCGGGTGTGTCGCTACGCTTGATGCAGGACACCGCAGTAAGGGATGCGACGGCGCAGGAGGCTTGGGAACAGGTGTTGAACAGGGCGGATCGTCCGCTGTTCTTTGGGGAAGATCATGCCCGCACCGGCCATGTCTCGCGCGTGACACGGGATGTGCCAGCGGCTCTTGCCGAGGCGCTCCACGGCCGCGCGAATGGGTTGCCGCCTTCGGTCACGGCGCTTGTCGCCTGTGCTGCCGCTGTACACCGCACAGCGCGGCCCGAGCAGGTATCGCTGGCCGTTCCTTTCCTGAACAGATCTCAGGAAGAGCGAGCGATCATCGGGTTGATGATGCAGATCGTCCCGACAAGGGTCGTGGCGGCGGATACCGAGACCTTTGGTATGCTAGCCGCGCAGTTGAAGGTCTATGCAGACCGGATCCGTCTGATCCGGCATGTGGCGGTGCCCGGGCATCTTGCGAACGCCGATGTGGCGCTGAACTATTACCCGCCCGGGATCGATGGTTTTGCTGGTCAACCGGCAACGACGGTTGTGACCACTGCAACTGAGCTCGTGACAGCGCCGAGCATTGCCGTAGCAGGGCCGCAAGTGGGCATGGGTTTGACCATCCGCCTGTTCAGCGATGCAGCGGGACAGTTGCGCAGGATCAGTTTCGACTTTGATATAGGCGCCTGGCCCGACACGGAAGATCGCGCGAGGTTTGCGCAGGCCTATATGCAACTGCTGAATGCCGCGACGACAGACCCGGACTGCCGGATCGGCGATGTCGATGTGCTGCGCGCCGGCGAGGCCAAAGAGCTAACTTTCCAAACGCCGTCTCTGGGCACGGAAACACCTGCTGTCACAAGTATTCTGGCGCAGGCAGACAGGCGTCCCGATGCGCCCGCCGTTTCCTGCGGTGATGTTGCGCTGAATTATGGCGCGTTGGCCGCCCAGGTGCGCAGCTTTGCGCGCGGCCTGATGGCAAGGGGTATCGGGCCGGGCGACCTTGTGGCGATTGGCATGGAGCGGTCCACCGACCTCGTCGTTGCAATGTTGGGAACGATGCAGGTCGGGGCGGCCTATGTCCCGATCGATCCACACCAGCCGGAAAGCCGGATAGCCATGATTGGAGAGGATGCGCACTGTGCTCTGTCTGTGGTGGATGCGCTGACCGGCCTGCTTGCCAGGGCGCTGCCGAGAGCCTGCGGCTTTGCCGATATCCTGACAGATGGAGAGATGGCCGCAGGCGACCCGGTGGGCCCTGGAGCGCTCGCCTATGTGATCTTTACCTCGGGCTCAACCGGGCGACCTAAGGGCGTGCGGGTTCGGCAACGTGGCCTGTCGGCGTTCCTGGCGGCCATGGCCCAACGCCCCGGCCTGACCAAAGTGGATCGTGTGCTGTCGGTCACGACGGTCTCCTTCGACATCGCGGCGCTGGAACTCTTTGGCCCGCTGGTGGTTGGGGGTGCCGTCCGTCTGGCCAGTTCGGAAGATGCGCTCGATGGGCGGCGGCTGGCCTCCCTGATGGCGCAGGATGGTACGACGGTGTTTCAGGCTACGCCTGCCACCTACAAACTTTTGCTGACAGCGGATTGGCAGGCCCCGGGTGTCACGGCGCTGTGCGGCGGCGAGGCTCTGCCACGCGATCTGGCCGAGGCGATCCTGCCCCGCTGTGCCGCGCTTTGGAACATGTACGGACCGACGGAGACGACGATCTGGTCGTCTGTCGAGCGGGTCGAGGTTGGGCGTGCCGTGCGTCTTGGCGACCCGATCGCCGGGACGAACCTGTCTGTGCGGACGGATACCCTCGCGCTGGCTCCGCGCGGCATGCCAGGGGAGCTTGTGATTGGCGGTGAAGGGTTGGCAGAGGGCTATCACGAACGCCCTGATCTGACAGCCGCCCAGTTCCCCGAAGATCCGCTCGACCGCCCCAAGCGGCTGTACCGCACCGGGGACGGTGCCAGAATTGCCAAGGACGGTCGGCTCGAGTTCCTTGGGCGGCTCGACTTTCAGGTCAAGGTACGCGGTTACCGGATCGAATTGGGCGAAGTGGAGACGGCGGTGCGGGCCTCGAACGGTGTTTCTGATGGTGTGGTCTCCACCTTTGCCGACGCCTCCGGTCAGGCCGCCCTCGTCGCTTATGTCGTTGCGGACGGTGCGTTTGATGAGGCGCGCACCCGAGCAGAGGTTGCCACGGCGCTGCCCGCTTACATGCGTCCCTCGGTCTATGTTTTGCTTGAGGCGCTGCCGCTGACACCCAATGGAAAGGTGGATCGCAAGGCGCTGAAAGCCTCGACGGCGACAGAAACCCCCTCTGCCGCCGCCCCGGATGTGGCCTTTGCCGACGATCTGCAAAGGTCTCTAGCAGCGATCTTTGTCCGGCTGCTTGAGCGGTCGGACGTGGGGCCGGATGCCCATTTCTTTGACCTCGGCGGGAACTCGCTTCTGGCCGTCAATCTGGTGCTGGAGATTGAGAAAGCGACCGGCACCGAACTGTCTCTCGGCACCGTCTTTTCCGTCCCAGTCCTGTCCGACCTCGCCGTATCGATCCGCGAAGGCGGAGAGGCCTTGGGCCAAGCGGCGACAGCCGTTGTACCGCTTCAGCCCGAGGGTGACGGCGCGCCGTCTTTTGTCTCTGCGGGATCGAGCTCTACCGCCCTGTGGCGCTGGCCATGGGGCGCAGTAATCCTGTTTTTGGCCTCTATGTCGAGGAAGAGGGCGCACTGCTGCGTCAGGCGGTCGAGGGTGGGATTGGCACAGTGTCGATCGGCGGGTTGGCTGTTGCCTATGCCGAAGCGATCGAACGCAACGCGGAGCCCGGCGCCGTCCACCTGATGGGCGCTTCATTCGGGGGCGT
>JAADHH010000135.1 GCA_013151955.1 Chloroflexota bacterium | reverse complement strand
TCTTGGCGCCCTAAGCGCCTATACCCAAATCAATTCAGGAGCCAAATATGCGCGAAACCCCGGCAATGGACCCGGTCACATTGCACCCGATCGGTTGGGTACAAAATGAATTTGCCCCTCCTATGGAGGCCGAATGGGATCAAGTAGAATCGGAGATCGTCTTGTTGGAAGACCTTGTGCCGGCACTGGAAGGCATCGAAGAATTTTCCCACATTATCGTCATTTGGTGGATGCACCAGCACGAGCAAGGTCGAGGAGAGGTCCTGCAGATTCACCCCGAACGGCGCGAGGACTTGCCATTGCGCGGCGTGTTTGCGACCCGTACGCCCCGGCGTCCCAATCCGTTGGGCATGACGGTCGTCCAACTGTTGCAGCGCGAGGGAAACGTGCTACGAGTTCGCGGCCTGGATGCGTACACCTGCTCGCCCGTAGTTGACATTAAACCCTATCTGATTCGGGGTGATTTGGTCGGTGCAGCTACGGTCCCCACCTGGTTGCAAAAACTTTGGCGCCTCAACCGCGAGTAAACTTCACCGCTATACCCTGCTTCGGAACCACGCAACGGTCCTCCCCAGACCCTCGTCCAGGCTAACTTTGGGGGTCCACCCCAAAACTCGCTGCGCTTTGGTGATGTCTGGCCGGCGCGTTTGCGGATCGTCCTTTGTCCGTTCATCCTTTGGGGTGATGAAGGCAATGGCCGAGCGAGACCCTGACACGTCGAGTACCCGTTTTGCAAATTCGTGAATTGTCATCTCATTGGGGTTACCAAGATTCACGGGGTATATTTCATCCGAGTGCAGCAGACAGACAATCCCTTCGACCAAATCACTGACGTAGCAAAAACTGCGTGTACGGGAACCATCGTCATAAACGGTCAAGGGTTCCCCACGCAATGCCTGGCGAAGGAAGTTCGGGACAACGCGCCCATCGTCAAGGCGCATACGCGGGCCGTAGGTATTGAAAATACGCACGATGCGGGTGTCTATGCCATGCGCGCGGTGGTAAGCCATGGTCAAAGCCTCCGCGAAACGCTTCGACTCGTCATACACGCCTCGGGGTCCCACCGGATTCACATTCCCCCAGTATTCCTCCGGTTGCGGATGTTCCAGAGGGTCTCCATACACTTCGGAAGTGGAGGCTAGAAGGAAGCGCGCCTGTTTAGCCTTGGCCAGTCCCAGCGTTTTGTGTGTGCCCAAGGCTCCCACTTTAAGGGTCTGAATCGGTTTTTCAAGATAGTCCACGGGACTCGGCAATGATGCCAAATGCAGAACGGCATCGAGCGGCCCACTGACATAGACATAGTTTGTTACGTCATGTTTGATAAATGAAAACCGTTCGTTCCCGAAAAGATGGGCGATATTGTCCATGTTGCCGGTGCTCAAATTGTCGATGGCGATGACCTCGTGGCCATCGTCAAGCAACCGGTCACAAAGGTGAGACCCGATGAAACCGGCTCCTCCGGTGATTAGTATGCGCATTGCGGTTACTCCAGATCCATTCAGAACTAATGAGGCCCGGTTGGGGGACTGGCGACCACACGTACAAAACGGCGCTTGCCGGCTTGCAGAACATATTCACCGGCATCCGGCGCCGGCGCACTGATTTCGGAGACGAGTTCGCCATCCACGCGGATGCCCCCCTGCTGGATCAGCCGGCGGGCTTCGCTCTTGCTGCTGACCATGCCCGCATCAAACAAAAGGTCTACGATGGTCATGTTCTCTGAAAGTCGAAAGATGGGCATATCGGTAGGGATGTGCCCCTCCTGGAACACACGACGGAAGTGCGCCTCCGCTCTCTCTGCGGCCGATGCGTCATGGTAGACCGTTACCAGGTCGCGGGCCAACATCATCTTTGCGTCACGCGGATGCAGGCTGCCGGCAGCTATTTGCTTTTCTATGTCTTCGATTTCGTCGGGGTCGAAGCTGGAAAGAAGGTCGAAGTAGTTGCGCATAGCATGGTCCGGGAGGCTCATGATCTTCCCATACATGTCTTCCGGCAGCTCAGCAAGACCAATATAGTTTCCCTGACTCTTGGACATGCGCATCGTGCCGTCCGTGCCGACCAGGATGGGAAAGGTCAACGGAATCTGCGGTCGTTGGCCAAAGTACTGTTGCAACTTGCGGCCGGCCATCAGGTTGAAGAGTTGTTCGGTGCCGCCAAGCTGAACATCCGTTTGCAGAGCGACGGCATCATAGGCTTGCATGAGGGCGTAGAAAAATTCGTGCAACCAGATCGGGTCACCGTTCGCATGACGTTTGGAAAAATTGTCGCGCACGAGGAATTGTTGTACGGTAAAATGTGAGGCCAATTGGATGACATCGGCGAAACTGAGGCCGGCCAACCACTCGTGGTTGTAGCGGATCTCCGTTCGTTCACGGTCCAGGATGTGAAAAGCCTGATCGGTATAGGTTTTGGACTTGACCAGGGCCTCTTCCAATGTTTGTTGGGAGCGGGCCGATACTTTGTCGCTGGGGTCGCCAATGAGGCCGGTGAATGTGCCGATCAGGAAGACGACGTGATGTCCCAGGTCTTGGAACTGGCGCAGCTTCCGCATCGTCACCGAGTGTCCCAGGGTCAGGTCGGTGGCGGTCGGGTCGTAGCCACAATAGACACGGAGCGGGCGGCCCTCCGAGAGCCGGCTGCGCAGCTCCTTCTTCATCGTCTCATAGATTTGGTCGTCTCCGAAATCTACACCCCGCATCAAGATCGACAATTGTTCATCAACAGACGCCATCGCGATTCCTCTAACGCTCCTTTTCGCCAAGACAGGGGGCCGCCCCCCTCTTTTCAGATAACGATGTACCAAAGTGTCGAGGCCGAGTATAACACGAGTTGTAGGAAAAGGCAAAGCGCCCGGTCGCGTGGGGTGTCCGGAAAAGTTTTGCGTCTGGCCAGACCGGCCGCTATCTGCAAAACAAAAAAACTGGGGCGCGATTTCTCACGCCCCAGTTACACTCCGTCTCATCCCAAACTTATACTGCAAGGAACTGAAATGAACTGCGTTTATGGGTTAGCTATTTTGAAGCAGGGTGCGACGATACAGCCCCAATCCTAGCAGGGCCAAACCGGCAATAGCCAATCCCAAAGGCAACACCGGCAGTTCGGAGCCGCCAGTGGTGGGCAACTCTGTGGGGGCCGAGGTTGCTGCTGCCCGCTCCTCCGGCAGGGTCTGCGCGTAGGCCAGCACGTCGGAGACTTCGTCCAACGTCCAGGAGCCGGTCATAGAGCTGGGGTCCAACTGCGCAGGCATAGCTTCGCCAGGCTGGCCAGAGCGAATCTTGTTGAAGAGTTCCCACGGATTTTCGTTGGCCACAGTGCCCACAAACTCGGGGCCTTCATCTGTGCCGGCGTGGAAGTCGATGGCCAGACCGTCCGCGCCGTGACAGGCCGCGCAAGTGCTATCATACAGCGCTTTTCCATCCGTTGCGTTACCTTTGACCGCCTTCGTCGCCGGATCAATGATCAGATCCGTATCGACCACCGCAGTGGTAATGAAAGTAGCCAGGTCGGTCAGGTCTGCATCGGACATGTCAGCCGAGAAGTCATGATCGGCATTCGTGCCACCCTTGAGGGCAGCGACAATGTCGTCCACCGACTTGGTGCGCGCGGCGTAGACACCGGGGAAACCGGTCTTGTGGGAGCCGGAGCCGTAGACCCCATCGACACCCTTGTAATCCCAGCCGTGGCACTCTTTACAGCGCCAGGTGTCTTCACCACTACGCGTGTTCGTGGACTGCGTCGCCCATAGAGGCATGTTGCCTGTCGGGCTGGCGCCCACCACCTTGAACCAGTTGTCATACAATTGACCACCACGTTGGGCAGAGCCACCTTGAGCGGCAACTACGACAACGAGGAGTAAAGAAACTACAAACATTAGCGTTAGGGCCAACGCTATGGACCTTCTCATGATTCCTCCTTGTTTGGTTCCTCCTGTGTAAACATTACAACCTTCAGGGTAAAGCCGATTAGGATGAGCGGAGTGGTACCACCGGTTGGAAATAGGTTCCTGCATCTTGGCATGTTCAGCGTTGAACACCACCTCCCTTCCCAGTTTGAAGCAACACGTTCTCAAGCTGCAAAAGGCCACATTCAATTATATCATCTACTTGTCTGAACGTCGTTCCCATCAGGTCAAAATTGTGTCATAAAACAGGAGGGCATACTGCGACACTGTTACCGAAGCATTGGTGAGGTCTGTAGTCATCGCTTCTGCGATATCGGTGGACTGCGAGGGTGATTGATGAACTTTGCAGTTTTTATCGGGTTGTTACAGCGCCATGGTTGATCGGCACAGTCATAGAATGTTCAACAATGCGGTCTGCGCGGCCTGGTATGCCGGCGTCGGCAAGATTCCCAGCAGCAACACGCCGGCGACGCAGATTCCCAGGGCCAGGGCCAACATGCGCCGGCCGTCGCCGGCCACGGCAGGCCAAGGCTCCCCTTCCGGTTCGCGCATGTACATGAAGACGATGACTCGCGCATAGTAGAAAACGGAT
The DNA here is from genome assembly GCA_013151955.1 of Chloroflexota bacterium. Taxonomy (GTDB): domain Bacteria; phylum Chloroflexota; class Anaerolineae; order Ardenticatenales; family JAADHH01; genus JAADHH01. Next base: position 3,339 of record JAADHH010000135.1, on the reverse strand, counting down.
ACGACGCTGTTCAGCACGGCGATGACGGCCAGCCAGGTGAGTCCGTTCTGCACGGCAGCCTGGAAGATGGTCAGCTTGCCCACGAAGCCGGCGGTGGGGGGGAACCCGGCCAGGGAGAGCATAAAGATGGCCATAATGGCGGCCAACACCGGGCGTTGGCGGGCCAGGCCGGCGTAGTCCCGTATGGCGAGCCGCTCCTCTCCTCCGCGACTGGCGGCGATCACCACCGCGAATGCACCCAGGTTCATGAAGGCGTAGATGAGCAGGTAGAAGATCGCGCTGCTGGTGCCGGCTGCGCCGCCGGCCGCCACGGCCACCAGGATATAGCCGGCATGGGCGATGCTGGAATAGGCCAACATGCGCTTGATGTTTTGCTGGGCGATGGCCGTCACGTTGCCGACCGTCATGGTGACGACGGCCAGGATGGCAATCGCCGGCAGCCATACGTCGCGTACCGGCAACACCGCCACCAGCAAAATTCGCAACAGGACGGCAAACCCGGCCGCTTTTGTGCCGGCCACCATGAAGGCGGTCACCGCGGTCGGCGCACCTTCGTATACATCGGGCGTCCACTGGTGGAACGGTACGACCGACACCTTGAACCCCAGGCCGACCAAAAGAAGGGCGATTCCAGCATACAGCATGACACTGTTGTGTGCGCCTTTCGTCAACACAGAGGCGATCTGCAACAGGTTCGTCGAACCGGTCGCGCCAAAGATGAGGACGATTCCGTAGAGCAGGAAGCCGGAGGCAAACGCGCCGAGCAGGAAGTATTTGAGTGCTGCTTCAATCGAATCGCGGGCCGGACGGGCAAAGCCGCTGAGCACGTAGAGGGGCAGCGAGAGAAGTTCGATGCCCAGGAAGACGACGATCAGGTCGCCGGCGGTGGCCATGATCATCATGCCCATCACAGCAAACAGGATCAGGGCATAGAATTCGCCACGTACCAGTCCGCGGTCACTGGTGTAAGCCACAGAGAGCAAAACGGTGATCACAGCTACAGTCAGGAAGATGAAAGTCAGGGCCAGGCCGAAATTATCGAGCAGGAACATGCCGCTGAAGGTGCTGGTCTGTCTGCCCCAAAGCTGCGTTCCTATGAGCATGGCGCCGATCAGGCCGAAAAGGCTGAGATAGGCCAGCCATGTCCGTTCATTGGCCGGCAGGACCAGGTCGCACAACATGACGACAAGTGCGGTTACCCCCACCACCAATAGCGGGGCGACAACGGCCAGATGTACCGGTGGAATAGTGATCATGAACTAATCTCCGTAGTTACGTGTTCCGATTTTGGATTTTGGATTTGCGATTTTGGATTGCCATGATGCGTGAAACGTGTTGCGTGTTGCGTGTTGCGTGTTGCGTAACCCGTCGCTCCACGCTCTACTCTCCACGCTCCACGCTCCACGCCGCCTACCCCTACATTCCCGCCAGCAAATGTCCTATCGAGACCTGCATAGGCCCGAGGAACGGTTGCGGGTAGATGCCGATGAGCAAGATCAGGATCACGATGGGCACCAGGATGGCCACCTCGCGCCTGTTCAGGTCTTGCAATTGCTGGTTGGGCACTTTGTCCAGCGGCCCAAACATCATCCGTTGGAACATCCACAACATATAGACCGCGCCCAACACCACGCCAGTCGCGGCCAGCACAGCATACCAGGGGTTGACCCGGAACGCCCCGACGAGCACGAGAAACTCTCCGACGAAGCCGTTCAAGCCCGGCAAGCCGATGGACGAGAGCATAATGACGAGAAAGAACGAAGCGAAGAGGGGAAGTTGCCGCCACAGCCCACCAAAGTCGGCGATCTGGCGGGTGTGCCGCCGTTCGTAGATCATGCCGACCATCAGGAAGAGCGCGCCGGTGCTCAGGCCGTGGTTCACCATTTGCAGGATGCCGCCGCTCAGCCCCTCCGGATTGAGTGCGAAGACGCCCAGCATGACGAACCCCAGGTGGCTGACGCTGGAGTAGGCGACCAGGCTCTTCACATCCCGTTGGGCGAAGGCCACCAGCGCGCCGTAGATGATGCCGACGATGGCCAGCGTGGCCATCAAGGGGACGGCCTGCTTTGCTGCATCCGGGAAGAGGGGCAGGCAGAAGCGCACGAAGCCATACGTGCCCATCTTCAGCAATACGCCGGCCAGGATCACGCTGCCGGCGGTGGGCGCTTCGACGTGGGCATCCGGCAGCCAGGTGTGGAATGGGAAGAGGGGCACTTTGATAGCAAAGGCCAGAGCAAAGGCCAGGAACATCCAGACCTGTGTTCTGAAAGCGATGTGCAACGTCTGCAATTTCAATAGATCGAACGTCCAGAGGTTGTAGGTCTGGTGATAGGCGAACACCAGGGCCAGGATGGCGATGAGCATAAGGGCACTGCCGGCCATGGTGTAGAGCACGAACTTGATCGTGGCGTAGATGCGTCGCGGGCCGCCCCAGATGCCGATGATGAAGTACATGGGGATCAGCGAGGCTTCCCAAAAGACGTAGAAGGCGAACAGGTCCACGGCGGAGAAGACGCCCAGCAGGGCCGTCTCCAGCAAGAGCATGGAAATCATGAACTCTTTGACGCGGTCCGTGATTGCCGTCCAGGTGGAGAGGATCGAGATCGCGCTGAGCAGCGTGGTCAGCAGCACGAGCAGCAGGCTGATCCCGTCCAGGCCGACGTAGTATTGGATGCCGAGGGGCGCGAACCAGTGCGCGCGGTCTACGAATTGCATGTCGGCGGTCGTGGAGTCGAAGCCGAAGTAGAGGCCCAGCGACAGGATGAACGTCAGCAACGCGAAGCCGAGGGCGACACGGCGAATCGTTTGTCCGGCCGGCAGGAGGGTCACAAACAACGCGCCGGCCAGCGGCAAGAAGATGATCAATGATAGAAAAGGAAAGCTAAGTTGGTTCATTGTTTATCCTAATTACAGGTATTCTACATGACCCGCCATATCCTCAGGCGTGAGTACCTCATAGATTAACATAAGGCTGCGAATGATTTCCTCTGTGCAACGCCAGAGACATCATCTTTTCGCTTAAGAGAGAGGGATTGTTGCGGCGAAATGCCTCTGCAAATGCTTCGTCTGCTTCAATTTTCCTATCGATTTCTGATCGATGATCATAATAGTAAGTCATGGCGGCATAGACGTTAGCAAAATCCAGGTCATACTTGCCGGCAATTTCCTCCAGGGATTGGCCCAGACGCAAGTGCATGATCACAATATCGGCAACGGTCATGCGCGTGCCCACGATGTGGGGCTGACCACCGCGTATGTCCGGGGTACCTTCTATGTGACGATCCAGGACAGCTTCCATGCCATTCCCCCTTGTCACAGCAAGAACTTGTTCAAATCATA
>JAADHH010000044.1 GCA_013151955.1 Chloroflexota bacterium | reverse complement strand
TCTCAAAGCCAACATTCGTCTACATGCCTTGTCACGTTCAAGCGAGAGGGCCTTCACAAGTGCCTGGCACCTAAAGACTGAGTAGTTACGGTTCAGCAATCCAAATCCATTGCCTCCACCAGCGCCTGCACGTTCTCGAGCGGCGTCTGCGGCAGCACGCCGTGGCCCAGGTTGAAGATGTGGCCGGGCCGGCCACCGGCTTCGCGCAGGATTCGTCGAGCTTCGGCCACCACCACGGAGGGGGGAGCCGTGGCCAGCAGTGCCGGGTCGAGGTTACCCTGGATGCCGCGGTCCGTGCCGATGGCGTCCCACGCTTCGTCCAGCGGGATGCGCCAGTCCACGCCGACCACGTCGCTGCCTACCTGTGCCGTGAGGGGCAACATGGCCGAGGTGCCGGTGGAAAAGTAGATGAAGGGCACACCGGTCGAGCGCACCCGCTCGGTCACACGACGGTTGTAGGGTAGCACGAAGCGGGCGTAGTCGCTCGGGCTGAGCGCGCCGGCCCAGCTATCGAACAGTTGCAGCGTCTGCGCACCTGCTTCCACCTGCGCTGCCAGGTAATCACCCACCGCCGTGGTCAGTTTTTCCATGAGCAAGTGCCAGGTGTCCGGTTCCCCGTACATCAGCGCCTTGACGCGCGTGTAATTCTTCGACCCGCCCCCTTCGATCGCATAGCTGGCCAGCGTGAACGGCGCGCCGGAGAAACCGATCAGCGGGACCTTGCCCTCCAGTTCGCGCCGCGCCAGCCGGATCGCTTCCAGCACGAAAGGGAGACTCTCGTCCGGTGGCACAAGGCGGAGCGCGGTAACATCCGCTGCGCGACGGATCGGGTTGGCCAACACCGGGCCTGCGCCCTTCACAAAGTTCAGCTCCAGTCCCATGCCGGTGAGGATGGGCAAGATGTCGGCAAAAATGATGGCCGCGTCGATCTCGAAGCGACGCACCGGTTGCAACGTGGCTTCCACCGCTAACTCCGGCGCGTGCAACATCTCCATCATGCTGTACTTTTCGCGCAGCGCCCGATACTCCGGCAGAAACCGGCCGGCCTGGCGCATCAACCAGACCGGCGTCCGGTCCACGGGTTCGCCGCAGCAAGCGCGCAAGAAACGCGCGTTCGATTTTGGATTTTGGATTTTAGATTTTGGATTTGGCATGGATCGTTTTCTTTCCTTGGGAAGTGTGTGTTTAGCGGCCGGGTCTCGATTTGCGCTGGCGCATCCGAAGGGTCTTAATTGAGGCCACGGTCATGGCGATAATTTCATCTGTTTCTTTCATCAGGCTGGTGAGCCTGGACTCGGGCATCAGACCGGACTCCGATAGCAGTTCCTTCCAGTACAGCGTTTCATCGGCTTCTTCCTCGACAATGCTGAGTTTCGCGATCATGTCGGCGGCGGACTTCGCGCGGCAAGCGGCTCGATAGTTTGCGCCTACCGAAGTGGCAGAACGCAACAGTTGTCTACTGACAACATCGGCACTTCTGCCCCTCGGTAACGCATCAACCAACCAAATCACACGCAATGCTAACTGTTTCGTCCGAAATTTGAATCGCTCTTCCGGATTCATCAACAGCCTCCCAACACCCCAAAATCCCCAATCTAAAATCTAAAATCGAGCGGGTTCATACGTGCAAAACGGCTCCTCGCCCAGGAAGTCGCCGGTCATGCCATAGGCACGGGCGCGACAGCCGGAACAGATGTTGCGAAACTCGCACACGCCACACTTGCCCCCCAGATGGGAGGTGTCACGCAATTGGGCCCAGAGGGGCGCATCTTCCCAAATCTTCCGGAAGGACTGTTCACGGACGTTGCCCGCCTCCAGCGGCAGGTAGCCACAAGGGAAAACCTGCCCTTTGTGCGAGACGAAGCAGACACCTGTCCCGGCCAGGCAGCCCTTCGTCATCGTGTGCATCGAAGGGTGACCACCCGGGTGGCCACCGCCGTTGCCTCCTGGATGGCCGGCGGCCTTTTGGCGCGCGTGACTGGCCGGCAGCTCGCGCACGACCCCCCGCCGGCGCTCCTCGACCCGTCGCTGGCGGGCAATGCGGAAGTAATGCGGCGCGCAGGTCGCCTTCAATTGCAGGCCGCTGTCCATCTCGCGGTCGTACATCCAGTTCAACACCGCCTCGTACTGCTGCGCCGAAATCTGCGCTTCCTCGGCGATCTCCACGCCGCAGCCGACCGGCACGAGCAGGAACAGGTGCAAGGCGATGGCGTCCAGCTCTTTCGCCAGCGATAGCATTGCCTCCATATCCGAGACATTGTGGTTGGCCACCGTCGTGTTGATCTGCACCTCCATGCCGCGTGCTCGCAACCGGCGCACAGCAGACACGCTGGCATCGAACGCGCCGGGGATGGCGCGGAACGCATCGTGGACGCCGGCGTTCGGCCCGTCGAAAGAAACGCTGACCCGCCGGATTCCGCTGGCGACAATTTCGCCGGCCATCGCGTCGTCGATCATCGTCGCGTTCGTGGCCAGAGCCACGGTCAAGCCCTGCGCCGTGGCGTAACGGGCGATATCGAAGATGTCGGGCCGGAAGAGGGGCTCACCACCGGAGAGGACAAAGATCGGCCGGCCAAAAGCAGCGATGTCGTCAATCAGCTTGAACGATTCGGCGGTTGCCAGGTCCTGCGGCACGAGTTGGTCGGCCACGTCGAGTCGCCGGCAGTGTACGCACTTCAGGTTGCAGCCGGCAGTCGTCTCCCAAAAGACCAGCCTCGGCGGAGGATAGTTCGATTTTGGATTTTGGATTTTAGATTTTTGAGTAAGCATGGTTTTCACCTTGTCGTGTTGCGCTTGAATGATCCAACTTTTTCATTTATCGCCCCCCCTACTTCTTACTTTCGACTCCCTACTCCCCTGTTCATCATTCATCGTTCCGCGTTCATCATTTCAGAGTTGCTCCCCGATCCACCTTGCCGCCTCCTTCGCCCAGTAGGTGAGAATCATATCGGCGCCGGCGCGTTTGATGGCGGTCAGGCATTCCAGGGCAACGGCGTGCTCGTCCAGCCAGCCGCGCGCAGCGGCGGCCTTCACCATGCTGTATTCGCCGCTGACGTTGTAGGCCGCGACCGGCGCAGCGGTGCGCTCGCGCACCCGGCGGATGATGTCCAGGTAGGGCAGCGCCGGCTTGACCATGATGATGTCTGCACCCTCGGCGATGTCCTGTTCCGCCTCGCGGAGTGCTTCGCGGGCGTTGGCCGGGTCCATCTGGTGCGAGCGCCGGTCGCCGAACTTCGGTGCGCCCTCTGCCGCGTCGCGGAACGGGCCGTAGAAGCCGCTGGCATACTTCACGGCGTAGGACAGGATCGGCAAGCCGCTGTAGCCGGCCTCGTCGAGCGATGCGCGGATGGCGGCGACCATGCCGTCGAGCATTCCCGATGGGGCGACCATATCTGCGCCGGCCTCGGCATGACGGACGGCGACGCGCCCCAGGATTTCGAGCGTGGGGTCATTCAATACGTAGCCTTCCGGCCTGTGCGGGTCGTACCACTCCGCACCGGGCGTGTTGACCAGCCCGCAGTGGCCATGTTCGGTGTACTCGCATAAGCAGACGTCGGTGATCACGAGCAAGTCGGGGGCGGCGGCCTTGATGGCCCGAGTCGCCTGTTGCACGATCCCACCGGCGGCGAAGTTTTCGCTGCCCACGGCGTCCTTCGCTGCCGGCACGCCGAACAGGATCACCGCCGGTATGCCGAGCGCGGCGATCTCCTCTGCTTCAACGGCGAGCCGGTCCACCGAAAGCTGATACTGGCCGGGCATGGAAGCGATCTCCCGTCGCACCCCCTGCCCGTGGACGACGAAGAGGGGATAGATGAAATCGGCCGGCGACAGGGTCGTCTCACGCACCAGCCGGCGAATCGTGCTATTGTTCCGCAGCCGTCTGGGCCGCGCAGTAGGAAATATATTCACGGATCTTCCTTTCAGATTCTTGACATTGCTTCAATAGTATGCTACCATAAGAGTCAGATTCTATATATCTTCTCAAAAAAGCGGGAAGACTTCCGAAGTCTAACGGGTGATACCACGATTTCAACGGTATTTCGGAGACTTCGGAAGTCTGTTCCCCCGAGATGTTGAGAAGATACGATTCTATCGGCTAAAGTCCCGACCTTATTGTATGAAGGATGAGCAAATGATTTCTGTTTCCTCTCCAAAAGAAATTGAATTTTCAGAATTTCAACATTCTGTTCAAGAACTCCTTCAGACAAAGAGCCACCCTTGGCTAATTCTTTGGAAAGGCAACCCTACCAAAAT
>JAADHH010000069.1 GCA_013151955.1 Chloroflexota bacterium | reverse complement strand
GACGTTGACAACAGCAAGGTGGTGCTCCACCTGATGATGCCGAACACGGAAGCCACACCCAAGGGGCCGCAGACAAGCCCCGTTCCGACCGGTTTCATGTTGCCCAACGGCGCAGAACAACCCTTCTTCCACATCATGTTTGATGGGTTTCAGGTACAGCCCGCGCAGGTCGTCGCTTCGTAACCTTGTGCAATGGGTTTCTTGTCCGCAAATACCCCGCTTCTGGGCGGGGTATTTGTGTATTTATACTGGATAGAAGGACTGATCCCCGACCTCACAAGAAGGTCGTGAAGCCGAAGGCGCGGTAGAACCAGGCGTTCAACAGGCCGATGGCGTTGGTGTAGACGATGATACCCATCAGGATGAGGAAAAGGCCGCTGACGATGGACACAACATTCTTTCGCCGGTTCAGTCGCTGAAGCCATCCAGTCATGCGCTCCAGACCGAGGCCGATCAGCAGGAAGGGAATGCCCAGCCCCGCCGAGTAGACCGCCAGGAGCAGCGCGCCCTGGCCGACAGTGGCCGCGTTGCCGGCCAGCAGCAGAATGCCCGACAGGGTCAAGCCGATGCAAGGAGTCCAGCCGGCGCCGAAGAAGACGCCGACCAGCAACGAGGAAAAGTACCCCAGCCGCCGGTCGCCCGCATATTCGATCCGCTTCTCGCGATACAGCAAGGGAATGGTGAAGACCCCCATGTAGTGCAGGCCAAAGACCACCAGCAGGATACCGCCCGCTTTCTGGATTACGGGCAGATAATCGTACAGCAAATACCCAACCAGGCCGACCGAAGCCCCCAACACCACGAAGACCACAGAGAATCCGAGGATGAAGCTCAGGGCGTGGAAAACCGTCGCGCGCCGGTCGCTGACCACCATGCCCTCCGGAGTCACAGAGACGGTACCACTCAGGTAGCCGATGTAGGCCGGTGCCAGCGGCAACACACAAGGCGAGAGGAAAGAGAGCACGCCGGCGACCAGGGCCAGAAATATTGAAATGTTTGGTGCATCCACCTTGTTGAGCCTCCTTCGTCAATCCGGCCGATCCTCTTGGGTACTCCTCTCTTGCCAGCGTATCGAACACGAGGCAAGACCCAACCTCCCTCTTCCACATGCACCGGAAGTAGTAGCTAGAGAGTAACTACTTTGACAATGTCACATTTCCTTGCACGGCGGTTGAAACCGCGTGCTACCGGTGGCGAAGGCCACCTGCGTGGCCTTGTTTAGCTGCCGCAGGGCAGCTTCGCCCCACGTAGCCGCGAATTCATTCGCCAGGCGTTCGAATGTGACATTGTCAAACTACTCAGGCTGCGTGGCCGTGACGGGCTGAAGCCGTCACGGGCCACGCGACAAAGTCGCTGAAGCGACTGCCCGGCGGGACTTCAGCCGCTTTCAGTGGCTTGGCGAGACTGCCCCGTGCCGATTTTATCCGGCACGGCCCCTGCCTGAGTAGTAACGCTGGAGAAATTATAGTCAATGTGCGCGACTCGTCAAATAACGGGCCGCCCATCCCACGCCAAACTGTGACGCACACCCCGGCGACACAAGGATTTGACGCGATAGGAGTGTTGTGCTATACTCGGAAGCGGCAAGATCACGACGAATAGAGGCCGGCAGTTGCCCTGCATGCACCAGTCTGCCTTTATTCTGGGCCGGTATTCCTCTTCCCCTCCCCTGCCTCTCCCTTGCCGACGCCCCCTCATTGGCAAGAGAAAAGTGCACGGGAGAATTGAAATCATCAGATCGTAGCGCAGGAATCCCATTCCGGCTCCTGCACGGGGAAGTGTAACCACTGTGGCTTATCAGAGTTTTCGACAATTCGTCCGCCACCTTGAAAAACGGGGCCAACTGAAACGTATCCGCACACCGGTCAGTGCGAATTTGGAGATAACCGAGATCACCGATCGGGTCAGTAAAGGCGCTCCCGAAAGAAACGTCGCCCTCCTTTTTGAAAATGTGTCCGGCTATCACGTCCCGGTGCTGATAAACACCTTCGGGTCCGCGGAGCGTATGGCCTGGGCCCTGGGCGTGGATACCCTGGACGAACTGGGCACACGATTGGGCAAACTCCTCTCTCCCGAAATGCCCGCCGGCCTGGGTGACAAGCTGCGCAAAGGTGCCGAACTCCTCTCCATAGCGCGCGTTGGCCCCAAACTCACCGGACAAGCCCCTTGCCAGGAATTCGTCGAAACAAAGTCCCCTTCGCTGGACTGGATTCCCATTCTCAAGTGTTGGCCGATGGACGCCGGCCGCTACATCACCCTACCGCTGGTCATCAGCCGCGACCCCATCACCGGCCGGCGCAACGTGGGCATGTACCGCCTGCAAGTCTTCGACAATCAGACCCTGGGCATGCACTGGCAAATCCACAAAGGGGGTGCCGAACACGAACGGGTCGCCCGCGAACAGCAGATGGAGCGCATACCGGTCGCCATTGCCATCGGCGCCGATCCGGCCACAACGTATAGCGCTTCCGCTCCCCTCCCCCCGGACATGGACGAATTCCTGCTCGCCGGCTGGCTGCGCGGCAAACCGCTGGAGCTCGTCCGCTGTGTCAGCATCGACCTGGAAGTGCCGGCGCAAAGCGAAATCATCCTCGAAGGTTATGTCAACCCGTCGGAACGGCGTACCGAAGGCCCCTTCGGGGATCACACCGGCTACTACTCCCTGGCCGAACCATACCCCGTCTTCCACTTGACGGCCATCACACACCGGCGAGACCCCATCTACCCCACCACGATAGTCGGCCGCCCACCGATGGAAGATTACTGGCTGGGCAAAGCTACGGAACGCCTGTTCCTGCCGTTGATCCGCCTTTTCATGTCGGAAGTCGTAGACGTGAACATGCCCGCAGAAGGCGTCTTCCACAACCTGCTCATCCTGTCCATGAAGAAGCGTTACCCCGGCCATGTGCGCAAGGTGATCCACGGCCTCTGGGGCATGGGCCTGATGACTTTGACCAAGCACATCATCGTCGTAGACCACGACGTGAACGTACAAGATCTATCCGAAGTGGCCTGGCGCGTCGCCAACAACATTGACGCCAGTCGCGACCTGATCCTCACCGAAGGCCCGGTGGACGCCCTGGACCACGCCTCGATACGGCCCAACTACGGGGGCAAAGTGGGGATAGACGCCACGCGCAAAGGGCCGGAAGACGGCCACTCCCGTCCTTGGCCCCCAGACATTGTGATGAGCGATTCCATGCGCGAGCAAGTGACCAAGCGCTGGAAAGAATATGGTTTTGGGGAATAGACATGCAACCAACCGACCAACCCTGGTACGTACCCCTCCGCACTGTCGCCCGTCAACTGAACGCGTACGACCTCCCCTACTGCGTCGTTGGCGGCATTGCCCTGGCCCTGCATGGCATTCCCATTCAAACCTTTGACATTGACATAGAGACGAACCGGGACGGGGCCTATTTCATCGAAAATCTCTTCCAGGACTACGTCACCCTGCCGGTGGCCTGGCGCAGCGGAACGTACTACCGGTCCTACCTCGGTCGCCTCAATCTGGACGGTGTTCAAGTGGAGATCATGGGGCAAATCGAACGCCAAGAAGGAGGCGTGTGGGTGAGCACAGCAACCACCACGGTACATACCGTCATGGTGCAAGACGTTCCGGTCCGCGTGCCGTGGCTGGAGGAAGAAGTACTGGCCAACATGCGCCGCGGCCGTCTAGATCGCGCCAGCGAGTCACTGAAGTACTGCGATCCGCAACGCATGTTGCAACTCATCCGCGGCATCGTGCACACCAACGTAGTCTGAAAACCCGCTCGCAACGTCGGATTCCCAAAGGAGGCAGGATGATGACAAACACATACCCGGACACGCTGGCCGGAACCGTGAAATTTTACGAGCGGCACCTCTTTGTTTGTACCGGGCAACGGGACTGGCCGGCAAAGATCGACATTGCCGGCGGCTTCATCCAGACCCTGGCCGAAGCGATTGCTGCGCGTGCCGCCGAAATGCCCCTCACCGTAAAGTTCACGGCCTGCGACGAACCCTCCCACGGCTTGGGGGTCGACCTGCTGGTCTTCCCCGATGCTCTCCGTTATCGGGGCATAACCGAAGCAGACATTCCCACCCTGGTCGAAGAACACCTCGTTGGCAACCACGTCGCAGGCAGCCTGCCCCACGAACGATTGCGCGGCACCCACATCTTTGTCTGCATCCACCAACGACGCGACCCCCGGTGCGGGCAATGCGGCCCCTTGGTAGCCGACCGGTTAGAACGAGAACTGGCGCGCGCGGGCCTGCAAGATACAACGTTCGTGCNNNAAGCCACGCTGGCGGGCACCAACATGCCGGAAACGTGCTCATCTACCCGGGCGGAACCTGGTACGGCCGCGTGACCCCCGGCGAGGTGCCCCGCATTGTCGAGCAACACATTCGCCGAGGCCAAATCGTGCCCGACTTGTGGCGCGGCGAAATGGGCTTGAGCAAGCCGGAGCAAGCACAAAAAGCGGCCTTGCTACTGGGCTAACACCGCCGGGAAGAGTGCGTACCACGCTGCACTGCGTACGACATCGTTCAAGCGAACCTGGTCCAGCACCGTGTGCGCATGAATCTCATCTCCTGGGCCAAACCCAATGCTCGGAATGCCCGCTTTGCCCATCCAATACGTGCCGTTGGTGCTGAAATTCCACTTGCCCGGCGGCGTCGGTGCGCCCCACAAGCGGCGATAAGTCTCCTGGCCGGCTACCACCAGGGCATGATCCTCAGGCAGCGCCCAGGCCGGAAAATACTTTTCCACCGGATAAATGAAACCGGTATAACTTGAATCCTCATACCGAAGCATAGAGAGCGAAAAATCTGATGCCTGCTCTGCGGGCAAAAGCGCCTGCACCTGGGCAATGGCCTCCTCTTTCGACTCGCCAAAAGTCAGCCGGCGGTCAATGAAAATGGTGCAGGCATCGGGAACAGCATTGATGGAAGCGGTATCACAGGTGATTTCCGTCACCGTGATGCGTCCCTGGCCCAAAAACGGGTCGCGGTGCAACGACGGCCCCAAATCGCGCACCCCTTCGATCACGGGCAGCATTTTGTAGACCGCGTTGTCCCCCAATTCGTTCGACGCGGCATGTGCCGAGCGGCCTTTGGCGATCACCTGTAGCTCCACACGCCCCTTGTGCCCGCGATAGACTTGCATGCGGGTGGGTTCCCCGATGACCACAAAATCGGGGCGAATCCCTTCCACCTCTACCAAAGCGTGCGACGCCAGACCGTCACACCACTCCTCCATATTCCCAAAGTAGTAGGCAGTCGTCCCCGCGAGCAACCCCAGGTCGCGGGCCATCGCTAAGCCGTAGACCATGCCTGGCGTAGAACCTTTCTCGTCGCAGGCACCCCGCGCGAACAGCACGCCATCCTCCACTTTCCCCTGGAACGGGTCCCAATCCCAGGCCTCACGGTCCCCAACGCCGACCGTATCGAGGTGGCTGTCGTAAAGAATCGTGCGTGCCCCCGAACCGATACGGCCCAGGATATTGCCCATGCGGTCGAAGCGCACCTCATCATAGCCAAGCACTTCCATTTCGGCGGCCACCCGCTCTCCGACCAACTGCAATTGCCCATTCATGCTGGGGATCGCGCAAATTTCCCGCAGAAAACCAATCATCGCTGCACTGTTTTTTGCTGTGTGCTCATTAATCGCCTGAACAATGTTCGTCAAAATAATCCTCCCCTCACCTGCGCATGTCCGTTTCCGGGTGCGCAGTTTCCCCTTGCTGTCTTTGTGTCTTGGTAGTTGATTTCGACGCAGCAGGGGCGGTAAACAAATGTGGATAGTTAAGACCAGAGATGCGGCGCGTGGCGGTGAAGCCGGTTCAGCAGAGGGCGCAAGTCAGACTCGGGCAACACGATGTCGGCAGCGGCGGCGACTTTGGGATTGCGCGGTCCCACAGCCACCCCGACGGCTGCCCGCTCGAACAGAGGGATGTCACCACTGCCATCGCCCACGGCCAGGCATTGCGCCGGCGTGACGTTCAGTTGCGCTTGCAACCGCTCCATCACCGCACCCTTGCCGTTGTAGGGCACGTGTACCCGCGCACCACTAACGACGGCGTCATGACCGTCGCCGGCGAACAGAATCTCGTTGCCGATCACCGGCCCAATGCCCAACTCCGCCGCGACCAATTCGGCATGTAAGAGCAGGCCGCTGCTGATGATGGCCACAGTCGCACCGCGTGCCTGCAGGGAGGAGATCGTCTCCCTGGCCCCTGGCAGGTAGGGCACCTCGCGCAACGTCTCCTCGAGGAGGGATCGTGGCGCGCCACGCCACAGATTCACATCCAGGTGTAACCACTCTTCGTACGTGATCTCGCCCCGAAAGCCCTTGGCAGTGAAGGCTTCGGCTTCGTCCAGCACGCCCAGCCGGCGGTGCAAATACGTGTAGGGATCGGATAGCGGCTTCAGCGTGCCATCCAAGTCGAACACGGCCAGTTTGAGCATACTACGCCGGCTCGACGAGGACCGCCGTACCATAGGCCAGCACCTCAGTCATGTTCTCGGCCAGCTCGGTGGCATCGTAGCGAATGCCGATGATGGCGTTCGCTCCCAACTCCTGGGCATGTTGCATCATCAGATCGAATGCCTCCCCGCGCGTTTCCTCGCACAGCGAAACGTATTCGTGGATCTTGCCGCCGGCAATCGTCCGCAGGCTGGCCGCCAACTGTCCCACCAAGCCCCGGGAACGCACGGTGACTCCTCGTACCACACCGAGATTGTTCGCTATGCGGTATCCCTCGATTGAAAACGTCGTTGTAGTCATGTTGTGATTCATGCTTTGCCTCCTTGCGAAGAAACACTTGTCCGCCGGCCCTTGTGCCGACCAAGCACCTCCAGGTCAAATCATTACCCCAAATTCTACCAGATGTTCGAGCAATTGTCTAGTATGAATCGGCGGATGAGCGAATGGACGCAGCGCTCCCCGCTCCACGCCCCACGCGATTCATCATTCTGCATTCATCATTTCGACTCCACCACTTGACTTTCTCAAACAGGGGTGCTAAGATTAGACAGCGCAAATCACGAAAGGGAGTCTTATGCACGCAGTCGACATCATCACCAAAAAACGCGATGGCAGCCCGTTGACCAGCGAGGAAATCGAATTTTTCATTCGCGGCTACACACACGGCAGCATTCCCGATTATCAGGCCGCAGCATGGTGCATGGCGGTTTACTTTCAGGGCATGACCGAGCCGGAAACGGTAGCCCTGACGCTGGCCATGGCCCATTCCGGCGAAGTGCTGGACCTGCACGACATTGCCCCACGCATTGCGGACAAGCACAGCAGTGGCGGTGTGGGGGACAAGACAACCCTGGTAATCGCTCCCCTCGTCGCGGCTTGCGGCGTTCCTGTGGCAAAGATGTCCGGACGGGCCTTGGGATTCAGCGGCGGCACACTCGACAAGCTGGAATCGATCCCCGGCTTCCGCGCCGACCTCAGCGTAGACGAATTCCGCAAAGCGCTGGCCGATTGCGGCGTCGTCGTCAGCGGACAGACCGCCAACCTCGCACCGGCCGACGGCAAGCTGTATGCCCTGCGCGATGTGACCGGCACCGTTGCCAGCGTCCCACTCATCGCCAGCTCGATCATGAGCAAGAAAATTGCCGGCGGTGCAGACGCCATCGTGCTGGACGTAAAGGTCGGGCACGGCGCGTTCATGGAAACCGAGGCCCAGGCCGCAAATCTGGCCCGCACCATGACGAGTATCGGGCGGGGTGTGGGACGGCACGTCGCCGCCGTGATCTCGGACATGAGCCAACCGCTCGGCCAGGCCGTCGGCAACGCTGTCGAAGTGCGGGAGGCCATCGAAACGCTGCGTGGCGGCGGGCCGGCCGACTTCCTGGAGCATTGCCTCGTCATCGCCGGCTGCATGATCATGCTGGCCGGAAAATCGCAATCGGAGCAACGAGCGGCCCAGCTCCTGCGTGAAAAACTTGCCTCCGGCGCAGCGCTGGCCAAGTTTCGGGACTGGATCGCCGCACAAGGAGGCGACACCGCCGTCATAGACAACCCCGACCTGCTACCCAAGGCCCCCCTGATCGAAACGGTCCCGTCGCCCCAAACCGGTTTCGTCGCCGCCATAAATGCCCGCGCATTCGGATATGCCGTCGTATCTCTGGGCGGCGGGCGCGAGAAAAAAGGGGCCCCGATTGATCACCGGGTGGGTATCGTTCTGGGGCCCAAAGTAGGCGCGTGGGTGGAAAAAGGGCAGCCTTTGTTCACGATCCACGCCGGCGACGATTCGCGTTTGAACCCGTGCGACATTGCTCGCGGCCTACCGCTGGAGCGCACAGCCCGTGGACGCGCCTCCTCTGGTTCACGCCATCATCCAGGATTCCGAACAAACTTAAACACTTTGCCACCGCACACCCCGCACGTACCCCGGATGGCGTGGCGGCCATTCTCGGTGACGATATGTTCGAGGCCTTCCACCGAACGGTGTTCCCGGCAACGCATGCAATAGGCCGTCTCCGGCTCCTCCGTTGCGGAATCTCCGCTGGCCTCCGCTTCCGAATCGGCGGCCGGCACGGGCACAGGTACGCCTTCACTGCCCTCTTCCTCCGCCGGCTCCTCCTCTGCGGAGTCAGCAATCTCCTCGGCGATGGAGCGATCCACCAGCGGAGTCTCTTCCCAATTTGCTGCGCCACCCGGCGTACGGTCAAACTCTCCGGCAGCGATATCTGCACGGCCTCTAGTCCAGTACCAGTGCAAAGCCCACCCGGCGATAAAACCGGCGATGGCCCCAAACAACGTATACCCCATGGCGCACCCTCCCTTATTGGCCGATGATTTATCTCGTTTGCTCAATGTCCTTTTTCCCTTCCACGGCAACGACCACGCCGGGGTACCCGGTCGTGTTCAATTGATACAAGGTCAAGGCCGGCGCGCTTCGCTCCCAAACAACCGGCGACCCGGCCCGTAACTCACGCAGTGCCCGGCCCAGGCTGGCTCGCGTAGGCTTTGGTGGGGAGCCTTTCCCCAGCGCGAGCAGAACTGTGGCGGCCCGGTAGGCCAACGATGCCGGGGCAAAGGGCACAGCCCCATTCTCCTTCCGGTAGGCCGCGACAAAGTCTTCGTCTGCCGGCCCGGTCAGGGAGACATAGTACGCGCCAATCGCATCATCCCCACCCAGTTGGGCAAAGCGCGGAGTGTCCAACGCCGGCCCTCCAACAAATTTTACACCCCTTTTCTCAGAACGCAAATTCCGCAAGAGCGCGACCGCTTCCTCGGGGTCGTCGCCGGCATAAAACAGCGCATCGGCCTCGTCGGCCCGGGCGACCGGCACCAGCCCGGCATCGGCCAGCGCCGCGCGCATTGCTTCGGCCAGCGCACCTTGGCCGGCGACGGACCAACGGCGCACCGGCCAGGGCCTCGTCCATTCCAGGGTCTGCCGGGCAATCGCCTCGTTGCCGGCCGGCAGCCGCCAAATCCCCGCGCCGGCCAGGGTATCGTCGCTGGCGGCGGCCACTATGAAGGGGACTCCGGCGGTGGTCAGCACCGGGGCCGCTCCCAGAGCCGAGGCGTCACCAAAGCCACCGATCACGGCGACGACTGCCGGGTCGGCCACCAGTTCGGCGGCCCGTTGGGCCGCAAGCTGCCCCGTCCGGTCGTGGTGATCGTCCAGGGCGACGAGTTCGACGCGGAAGCTACCGGCACGTTCGTTCTGTTCCTGCAACGCGAGGCGCACACCGGCCAGCGCGCTATAGCCGGTATCCCGATCCGCCCCCTCGAACGGCGCGATCAGACCGACCTTCACCACCACAGGCGTGGCCGCCCGGCAACCACCAAGAATCGCCCAAAGCGCCAGGCAGAGCAGGAACTTGCCATGCTTCATCGAAAGTGCCTGGATAGCTCCGA
>JAADHH010000137.1 GCA_013151955.1 Chloroflexota bacterium | reverse complement strand
CAGTGCTATTTTCATAACAACGCAAACCTTTGCGTGCCCTGCGTCTTTGCGGTAGAATCCTTACCCTGCCCCCAGAATTGAAATACACCCCAAGGTTGCCAACGGCCAGAGTGCGTGCCGGTGCTCGGTTTGACAGAGATTGCCGAAGGGCCTATAATGAAGAGGTAGAAATGCCGCTTGTTTCCCCGCTGGGGGCTTACAAACTATCGCAGAGGTGCAACTTTACAGATGAAATATCGTGATTACTATAAAATCCTGGGAGTAGACCGCCACGCAAGCGAAAAGGAAATCAAAAAATCCTATCGCAAGCTGGCCCGGAAATACCATCCTGATGTGAACCCCGACGACAAGAAGGCGGAAGAACAATTCAAAGCCATCAATGAAGCCTATGAAGTCCTGGGCGATCCCGAGAAGCGGAAGAAGTACGACCAATTGGGCGCCGAATGGCAACATTGGCAGCAGGCCGGGCGGGGAGGCGAAGGGTTCGATTGGAGTCGCTGGCAGGCCGCTCCCGGCGGTGTCCATGTGCAGTATGGCAACATGGACGACGTGTTCGGCGGACAATCGCCCTTCTCCGACTTCTTCGAGCAGGTATTCGGTGGCATGGGTCAATCCCGAACTTCGCGACACCCGTTCGCAGGCTCGAACTATGGACGGCAGGATGTTGAACACACAGTAGAAATCTCGCTGGAAGAAGCGTATCTGGGCACGAAGCGATTGCTCCACACAGATGGCCGGCGCCTGGAGGTGAAGATTCCGAGGGGCGTGAAGACCGGTTCCCGAGTCCGCATCGCCGGCGAGGGGGCCGGGTTGCACGCCGGGGCCAAGGGGGATCTATATCTCAAGGTAAAAGTCCGTCCACATAAGGTCTTCAAACGGCAGGGGGATAATCTGCGGTGTAAGGCTGTTGCTGATCTCTACACCGCGGTTCTGGGGGGCGAAATACCGGTGCCCGGTATCAAGAAACCTCTCCAGCTCACCATCCCGCCGGAAACACAATCGGGGCGTGTGTTTCGCCTTCGCGGTCAAGGCATGCCCAATCTGAAGAATCCGGATCGGCGTGGAGACCTCCTCGTGGAGGTCCAGGTGAAACTCCCTGAACATTTGACCGATGAAGAAAAGGCATTGTTCCGCAAACTGGCCGCTTTACGGCCATCGACATAAGTGGAAGGAGTGGTACGCACATGAAGAAGAATCGGGGAATCGTTGTCGGGGTCCTTGGAGCCGCGGCTATTCTGCTGGTAGCCTGCGTATGCGTCATAGGATTGGTGGCTGTATCGCGCGCTGGTGGCCCATCGGCGCTCAGTTTTCAAGCTCCGGTGCCTTCGTCCACTCCTGGCACACTCGCCATCGCATCCACACCCACGCAAGGGCCTTTGGCTACTCCCGTCCAGGGGGCGGCACTGAGCGTGATCCAGGCCCAGGAGGCGGTGATCAACAATGTGTATGAGCGTGTGGCCCCCTCGGTGGTGAACATTTCCGTGGTTTCCGTTCCCCAAGATGGCAGCGGCCTGCAGGAAGGAAGCGGATCCGGATTTGTGTTCGACACCGATGGAGACATCGTGACCAATAATCACGTCGTGCAGGATGCCCGAAGCATCCAAGTCCGTTTTTCCAATGACTTGGAGGTGAGTGCCAAGGTCATCGGCACCGATCCCGATTCCGACCTGGCGGTGATTCGCGTTGATGTAGACCCGGCGATGTTGCACCCCGTAGAATTGGCCGACTCCGACCAGTTGAAAGTGGGGCAATTCGTTATCGCTATTGGAAACCCCTTTGGCTTTGAACGTTCCGTGACCACTGGGATCATCAGTGCGCTGGGGCGGTTGCTCTTACGCGAGAGCCGGTTCAGCTTGCCAAACCTGATTCAGACGGATACGGCGATCAATCCCGGCAATTCGGGCGGGCCTCTGTTGGATGCGCGGGGTCGTGTCATTGGGGTGACCACGTTGATCTTCTCGCAGACGCGCAGCAGTGCCGGCGTGGGGATGGCCATTCCCTCCAATGCTGTCCGTCGGGTAGCACCGGCGCTTATCTCGAAGGGGAACTTTAAGCATTCCTGGCTGGGAATCAGAGGAACGACGTTGACCCCCGCATTGGCCCAGACGTTGGATTTGCCTGTGAAACAAGGGGCACTGGTCGAGGAGGTCATTTCCTCAGGGCCATCGGATCGTGCCGGTTTGCGCGGGGGCACACGTGACGTCCAAATCGAGGGCATCGGCCGCACTGTGCGCGCCGGCGGCGATGTCATTCTGGCCATCGACGAGCAACCGGTGCGCCATTTTGACGACCTCATCGTCTATTTGGAAAAGACCACAGTGGGGCAAACGGTGGACCTGACCATCTTGCGGGATGGACAAGAGGTACATCTCCAGGTGAAGCTTGGCGCTAGGCCGGCCACTGTTCCCCAACAACCATGAGGAGGGCTTCATGAAGTCACCCTGGCACGGCTCGCCGTCCGTCTCCTTCGCCGGCGCAGTAGAAGCGTGGAAGCCATGGCGGCTTCTGCTGGGCAGCCTCTTTCTCGCGGGCGCGCTGTTTGCTTGTGCGCTGCCCTCGTTGCATCTGCAAGATGGTTCCCCGCCGGGTGCGGCAGAATCTACCGTGCAGGCAACCAGTACACCCGTGCCGCTCACTGCAACGCCCGCCCCTTCACCCGAGACGCAGGGCGTATCCGCAGATGCGCAGGCCGCTTTCGATGCGGCCGAACAGGTTGTCATCCATGTTTATGAAACTGTGGGGCCGGCGGTAGTGAACATCACTTCTCGCACCTATACGTACGACTTCTTTCTCAACCTAGTTCCCCAAGAGGGTACAGGCTCCGGTTTTGTCATCGACAAGAAGGGGCACATCGTTACCAATTATCACGTGGTGGAAGGGGCCAAAGAAATCGAAGTCGCCCTGGCCGATGGGAGCAAGGTGACCGGTCGTGTCGTAGGTGCAGACCCTTCGAACGACCTGGCCGTGATTTCCATATCTGTGTCGCCCGACAAGTTGCATCCGGTGACTCTGGGCGATTCGTCGGCTCTGCGTGTGGGGCAGCGAGTCATTGCCATTGGCAACCCCTTCGGCTTGGAACGGACGTTGACGACCGGGGTGATCAGCTCGCTGGGGCGGATTATCCAGAGTCCCGACAACCGCTTTATTGGCGAAATCATCCAGACCGACGCGGCGATCAATCCGGGAAATTCTGGCGGGCCGCTGCTCGATTCGCGGGGCCGGGTCATTGGGGTCAATTCGCAAATTCTCAGCCCCAGCCAGGCTTCTGCCGGCATAGGATTTGCCATCCCGGTAAGCACGGTGCAACGCGTTGTGCCGGAGCTCATTGCCACCGGTCACTACCGGCACCCTTGGTTGGGTGCGGAATTGTTTGACATCACACCGGAGGAAGCGCGCGCCCTGCGGAAGGCCAACCTGCCCATGCCCGTGGACCAGGGCGTGCTGGTCGTGGGCGTTTACAAACGCGGGCCGGCGGCGCAGGCCGGATTGCGCGGCGGCACCCAGCAGGTGCGGATGGGCAATTTGATCCTGCCCCTGGGGGGTGATGTGATCGTCGGCATAGATGGCCGGCCGGTGGCCAGTCGAAAGGACCTGACGGTATATTTGGAGAGCAAGACAGAGGTGGGGCAAAAAGTCCGAGTGGACGTACAGCGCGGGAACGAAAAGCGCACGGTGACCGTCATATTAGGTGAGAGACCGAGCAGTTAGCCACCAGAGCAGACTGGTGCCGCTTTTCAAAACTACGCCGGTCCGAAGGAGGGTAAAGCTGTGCGCAAGAATCTGGTTATCCTGTTTGTCGTGATCGTTTTGGTGGCACTTTTGTCGGCTTGTGCCGCGCCGGCGGCCAGCCCCTCACAAACGACAGATACAGAAGGCCACGAAACGGTCGTACCCGAAATACTGACGCCGGAAAGTGGTTTGCCGTCAGAGCAACTGCCGGCCCCTGCGCCCCCCCTGGTTACTGCTGGCGAGGATGTCGTCATCGTGTACCAAAGCGAAGGGGGCATCGCCGGGTCGTCCGAGACGACGATCATTCACAACGATGGCAAAGTGGAAATCAGGGGCCGCGACCGGCCTGTACGTATGCTCCAGACCGATGCGCAACGGGTGGCGGCGCTGGTGCGCGTTTTTGAGCAAGAAAACTTCTTCGATCTCCAGTCTTCGTATTTGCCACAAAACACCTGTTGTGATCGCATGATCTATACCATCACGTACTATCGAGATGGCCAGTCGAAGTCGGTCACGACCATTGACGCCAATCCGGAGGAGCCGGCAGCCTTGCAAAGGGTGATGCAGGCCCTGAACAGTTTCCTGGCCGAGTCGCACTGAGGCAGGGGGGCAACGAATCGGCGCAAAACGTGAAGGCGTGAAACGTGAAGACGTGAAACGTGAAACGTGAAACGTATTGCGTATTGCGTTTTACGCATCACGTTTTACGTTTTACCCGACACGTTAT
>JAADHH010000022.1:6092-7875 GCA_013151955.1 Chloroflexota bacterium | reverse complement strand
TCCTTCAGCAAGAGCGTCGACGGGGGAACGGGCTGGGCGACGACCTACCCCCCCTCTCCCGGCGCACCCAACCTGCCCCCCACGCCGACCGCGACGCCCCATGCTCTATCCTTTTCAGGGAAGATTTACGTCGCTTCCCAGGGCGGAATGCGCGTCCCCTTGGCCAGCACAGAGGTACAACTCTATGGCTCTGCCGATCCGGACTACCTTGGAAGCTGGCTTTACAATGCCCTCTCTGACGCCGACGGTCTGTTCAAGGTTGCAGCGAAACAAGACTTTTCTTTCTACCATCTTTTGCTCCGCCCTCCGGCAGGGTACCGCGCGGTGAGTGCGCAGGCAGGCCCTGGCGGGCAAGTATTACAACCCCGGTGGATCCGGTATGGCAACCCGGCACCTGGAGAACACAGCGGCAACATCTTCGTGCTGCAATCCGTCGCCTCCCCTACCCCCAGTCCTACAGTCACGGGGACAGCGACAGCCACCCCTGCCGGCACTTCTACCCCTTACCCGTCCGGCGTGGTCCTGAACGAGTTCTTGCCCGCCCCGAAGAACGTGGACTGGGACGGCGACGGCGCGGCAACGTCCAACGACGAATGGATCGAGCTGTACAACGCCGGCGATGGCGCGGTGGACCTGGGCGGTTGGCAACTGGACGACCACACCGGCGGGGGCAGCCGGCCCTACGTGCTCCCCGCCGGCACAACGATTGGCGCAGGGCAATACCGGGTCTTCTACAAAGCCGAAACCGGCGTCTCGCTGGACAATGCCGGCGATGAAGTACACCTACTTTTTCCCAACGGGCTTGTCGCTGATGAAGCAGGCTATACAGAACGTCCGGGCTATGACCAATCATTCAGCCGGCGGCCGGACGGCCTTTGGGTTTTGGGGTGGCCCCCCTCGCCGGGGAAACAGAATCACCCGCCCGCTCCGACGCCGAAAAGAACGTACCATGCCACACAGGTTCCGTCGGGCATCAGCGGCACCTGGATTCCCACGAACATCGTTGCCCTGCAATCATTGCCCCTGGGCCAGAAGGTAGATGTACAAGGCTGGGTAACCGTCCCACCCGGCCCTCTCGGAAAACGGACCTTCTATATCGAGGATCAAAGCGGCGGCGTGCGCGTTTACATGCGCTATGGCAAAGCGCTTCCTTTGGAAGAAAGGGACATCCTGAGGGTGAGGGGGTGGTTGCGCAGCTACCGGGGCGAGCGCGAAATCGTCATCTACGGCTCGAAATACGTGCAGCGCACGGGCCAACGAGCGCTCCCCAACCCTATCCCCCTGCAAATCAGCAAACTACCCGACCACCTGGGCGAACTGGTAGAGATCACGGGGCGCATTTCTGGCTTTGGCCGCCATACGCTCGAAGTGCGTGATGGGGACATCCCCGTAATCGTCTATATCCTCCCTTCCACGGCCATCAAGAGGCCCTGGGTTGAAAGAGGTCAATGGGTGAACGTGGTCGGCATCGTCCGAGCCTGGCCGGACGGTGGCGACAAAGCTTTGGGATGCGAGTTGATTCCGCGATACCAGAGAGATATTGCCCTTGCGCCGGACTTTCTGCCGGTCACGGGCGACAAAAACGATTCCGGGTGATGACACATGAACGCCACTGAACGACCAAGGCTTTTCAAAATTCCTACGACTGTCCGAGACCTTGATCGGAAAACGGGGTCCCTGACAGGACAGTTAACAAAAGGACGAGGAACACAGATGTACACAGGCTTCGCACACAGATTTTTTCTACATGTTTTATCTCTGTTTTTCGTATCTTCTCAATATT
>JAADHH010000022.1:0-6029 GCA_013151955.1 Chloroflexota bacterium | reverse complement strand
TCGCCCCACCCCGTTTTATTGAGAAGATACTGTTTTTCTGTGAGAATCTGTGTCCTACAAAAACAAACATAAGAACTTTGAAAAGCCCTACTGAACGACTCAAGGGGCGGTTGACGTGACCTCGGTTTTGCTGTATAATATTTACCGGAGAAAGCGGCAGATCTTATCCCATTATGTGGTGGCCAGCCATTACCCTTCTCTTCATCAAGGACACCCAAACCATGAGCGGAATCTTTGGCATCTTCAACACGGACGGCGCGCCTGTCGACCCGGTGTTGCTGGAAACCATGCGGGACGCTATGGCTGAATGGGGGCCGGACGGCAACAGCGTCTGGCACGACGGGCCGTGCGGCCTGGGCCAGTTGCTCCTCTACAACACGCCGGAGGCACTGCACGAACGGCTGCCCCGCGCGGTGGACGGTGGCCGGCTAATTATCACCGCCGAGGCACGGCTGGACAACCGCGACGATCTGTGCGACCGCTTCGACATCCCGCCCCCCGAACGCCCGCAAACACCCGATAGCGACCTGATCCTGCACGCTTACGAGACGTGGGGCGAAGATTGCCCCGACCACCTACTGGGCGATTGGTCGTTTGCCATCTGGAACCCGACCGAACGCCGGCTCTTCCTCGCCCGTGACCACCACGGCAACACAGCCCTTTTCTACCATCACGACGCCCACCGTTTTGCATTCGCTTCCAGCCGAAAGGCGCTCCTGGCCCTGGGCGTGCCCCGCCGCCTCAACGAACTCTATCTGGCCCAGGTGTTGGTCTCCTGGCCGGCCTACCACGGCCCCACGACCATTGACCTGGACATCTTCTGCCTGCCCCCGGCCCACGCCATGACCGTCACCCCAGAGCAACTGGACGTGCAACGCTACTGGTACCTGGAGCAGACGCCAGACTTACGCTTGTCCTCCTTCGATGATTACGTGGAAGGATTCCACGAGGTCTACACCGAGGCGGTGCGCTGCCGCTTGCGCAGCTATCGGCCGATCGGCGCGACCCTGAGTGGCGGGCTCGATTCCGGCTCGGTGGCGGCCCTGGCGGCCCGCGAGTTGCGGCAGAAAGGTAAGACGTTGCCCGCCTTCACCTCCGTCCCCATCGGCGACGTGAGCAACACAGTAGGCCCCAACCGCTTCGGTGACGAGACACCGTTCGCCCAGGCCACTGCCCGCCACGCCGGCAACATCGCCCTGCACGCGCTGACCTCAGAGCATATCAGCCCGGTAGCCGGCACACGGCGGTCGCTGGAGATTCTGGACACACCGGCCCATGCACCTTCGAATGCCTTCTGGATTCACGACGTCCTGGAGACGGCCCGGCAGCAGGGGCTGGGCACGCTACTCACCGGCCAGGGCGGCAACGTGACCATCTCCTGGGCCGGCGCGCCGAACTTTTCCTCACTGCCGACGTTGATTCGCAGACGGGCGATGAAAGCAATTGCCAAACGCGCGACGCCATCACCATTCCTGCACGTCTACAGACAATGGCGATCTAACAGATTATCGTGGGAGCGTTCTGCCATCGCCCTGGACTTCGTGCAGCGGCTGGGGCTATCCCGGCGACGGGCGACAGCAATCGGCAGTGACATCACCCTGCCGGAGTCGTGGCGCAGCGCACAAGACCAACGATTCGCCATTATCCAGCCGGGGCGCAGCCTTCTGGGCAGCCTGTGGGCGATGAACGGGGCGGCCTTTGGCCTGGAGGTGCGCGACCCGACGCTGGACAAGCGAGTGCTGGCGTACACGCTGGCCGTACCCGACGCGGTTTTCACCGGCCAGAACGGTCTGGACCGCTGGCTGATCCGCGAAGCGATGGTCGGGCTGTTGCCAGATGAGGTACGGCTGAACCAACGGCGGGGCCGGCAGGCCGCTGACCTGGGCGAGCGACTGCTGCGCACCGCGCCGGAAATGGACGAGGCCCTGGCCGAGCTGGCCGCCTCCGAACGGGTGACGCGCTACCTGGACGTCGAGCGCATGCGCGCCGCCTGGTCCAACCTGCAAGCCGAGGTCAACACCGAGACCACCCACCGGGCAGTGACCATTCTACTGCGCGGGCTGATGGCCGGGCTGTTCCTGGCCGGCAGGCCCGCGAGAAGGGAGGGCGATTGAAGAACTTTCCGGTTCATAACAGTCACCATGAGCGGCGCGCACGCCGCCAAGGACGAAAATCGTGGAACGTTGAACGTGAAACGTGAAACGTATTGCGTATTGTGTCTTACGCATCACGCGTCACGTTTTGCGTGACACATGACACGTGGTTTCATATCCGCAATCACAAGGAGAATACCGAACCATGAACCAAGAGCAACCCATTACACAGACAGAAGCACAGCAGCACGAGGTGGCAACCCCGCCGCAGGGCCAGCAGCCCTGGCGCCGCCCCACGCTCAAGCGCCTGCGCCTGAGTCTGGACACGGCACATGGGCCCGGCAGCCTGACCGACGGGTTCCAGACGGGCAGCTCCACAACGACAGGGCCGCGATAAACCTGCGCACAGCCTGCTGTCAACCACCCAGATTCCCGGACTGAGGCACACAGGACGAAATGATGACCGACCCCAAACAATTCTACACTGCCTACGGCCTGGTCTGGCAGATGCCGCTGGCATTCCCGGAACTGACGCCGGCGCCTCCCGGCCGGCCGGATGTGGTGGTCCGCTACGGTGCCGTGCCGGAGTTCAAGGCTGGTGCAGCCGCTGGCCCCTTGCGGCGCGTGTGGCCGGATGCCATCCGCTTCCGGTTCCCCGGCGTGGGTCGCTACCTGGCCCGCGAGGGACGCGAGGTGGTGATCGATCGCGATCCGGACGCCGGCGACGATGAGGTGCGCCTGTTCCTGCTGGGCACGGTGGTCGCTCTGCTGCTGCACCAGCGCGGCATTCTGCCGGTCCACGCCAGCGCCATCCGCACGGAACGGGGGGCAGTGCTCTTCGTGGGCCACTCCGGCTTCGGCAAGTCCACCCTGCTGACCGCTTTCATGGACCGCGGTTACCCCATGCTGGCAGATGACATGGCCGGCATCGTGTTGAACGGCACGGGCGTCCCCCAGGTGTTGCCCGCCGGCTACCGGCAGATCAAGCTGTGGGCCGACAGCGCCGAGCGTCTGGAGCGGGACACGGAAGGCTGGCGTCGTGTGCGGCCCCAGCACGACAAGTTCGCCATGCCGGTCGCGGAGCAAATCACCGACTGGCCGGCACCGCTGCACGCCATTTACGCGCTCCGTCCCTACAACGGGCCGGACCTGTACCTGGAACCGCTGGAGGATGCGCGGAAGTTCAACGTGCTCCTGGACTACACCTTCCAAAAGCTCGTCCTCAAACGAATGGGACGACACACCGATCACTTCCGCATGGCAGTGTCCGTGGCTAACGACACGCGCGTCGTCCGCGTCACCCGGCCGGTGCGGCCGTTCCTGCTGGATGAGCTGGCCGACCTGCTGGAGAAGGATTTCCAGTGGATGACGTTAGAGCAGCGAGAAAAGGACTTCTGGTAATGGGCGGGATCGTCTGGCTGGCCTCGTACCCAAAATCGGGCAACACCTGGCTGCGCGTCTTTCTGACCAACTACCTGCACGACAAAGACGATCCGGCCGACATCAACGATCTGGACGGTGGCCCGATCGCCAGCGCGCGGGATATCTTCGACCGTGTGATCGGCGTGGAGGCTTCCGACCTGTTCCCGGAGGAGATTGACCGTTTCCGCCCGGCGGTCTACGAGCAGTTGGCCGCCGAGATTGACAAGCCATACTTCATGAAGGTTCACGATGCCTGGCGGCGCAACGCAGGTGGCGTCCCCCTCTTCCCGGCCACGACCACTGCAGTCGTCATCTACCTGATTCGCAACCCGCTGGATGTAGCCCCTTCGTTCGCCCATCACCAGAATGACAGCATCGACAAGGTGATTGCTGACATGGCGAACGAGGAGGAAACGCTGGCCAGATTCGACGGAGAACGGTTAGCGCGGCAGCTACACCAACGACTCTTCTCCTGGAGCAGCCACGTGCGCAGTTGGGTGGACGAGTCCGGGCTGCCGGTACACGTCGTCCGCTACGAGGACATGTCGCAGACGCCGGAAGAGACCTTCACCGGTATTGTCCGCACGGCCGGCTTGCCGGTGGAGCCGGAGCGAGTGCGCGAGGCCATCGCGCTTTCGCGCTTCGACCGGCTGCAAGCACAGGAGGCCGAAGAAGGTTTCAAGGAGCGACGGCCTGAGGCCAAGTCGTTCTTCCGCAAAGGAAAGATCGGCTCGTGGCGCGAGGATCTCACGCCGGATCAGGTTCACCGGCTGATCGAAGACCACCGGGCGGTAATGCGCCGCTTCGGCTATCTCACCGCCGCCGATGAGCCGGTGTACTGAAACGGTGAGCGGAAATCGTAGCCTTGCCCTGAATTGAAAAACTGATAGGACACAGATCCACGCAGATTTGCACAGATCAAAAGTATCTTCTCTCTTCTCAATATTCCGGGGCGAAGAAGTTCGACTTTTGGTAAAAGTCGAACTTCTGGGTCGCCCCACCCCGTTTTATTGAGAAGATACGATCAAAACCCAAAAATCTGTGTGTGAAGCCTGCGAGAATCTGTGTCCGAAAATCTTGACTTGTTTGTAGTGAGGTGAAGATGACGACCATCACGCGAGATACAACCATTGTCCGTTCCGACGATTTCCTGGCCTCCACAGTTGACAATGAGCTGGTCATGATCAGCCTGGAGCAAGGCAACTACTACGCCCTGGATGACATCGGCAGCCGGGTGTGGGAACTCCTGGCCGCGCCCATTACAGTGGCCGACCTGTGCGCTCAATTGCAACCCCAATTCGCTGTCACCCCGGAACAGTGCGAGGCCGATGTGTTGGGCTTTCTGGCCGATCTACAGGAAGAAGGGATGGTGCAGGTTATCGATGCGGGCATTGCGGAAACTCCGTGAGCTTAGTTGGGCCGACCGGGGCCTGCTGCTGGAAGCTTCGCTGTGGCTGGGGGTAGCACGGCTGGCGTTGCTCACCATACCTTTTAGATGGATTGCACCTTACCTGGGCCAGCAGAAGGCCGAGAGTGGCCCGGAGATTGGCCCCTTTCCGGAGGATGCCGTCCTGCGCATTGGCTGGGCCGTGCGCAGTGTCGCGCGCCGCACCCCCTGGGAGAGTGCTTGCCTGGCCCAGGCCATCGCCGCCGACCGTATGCTCCAGCGCCGTGGAATCCCCGGCACCCTCTACCTGGGTATGGCCAAGGGAGAGACCGATGAATGGCAAGCCCACGCCTGGCTGCGCTGCGGGCCGCACATACTCACCGGCCAGCAGGGTCACGAGCGGTTTGTGGTGGTTTCCACGTTTGCGAACCTCTGAGTCGTGGTTAGCCACCAAGGATGAAAATGGCGGGACGTGAAACGTATTGCGTCTTACGTATCACGCATCACGTTTTACTTGACACCTGACACGTTATTTTCAAAGCAAACACATGGAAATCAACGAAATCTGCACCTTGCTGCTAAACTGCCTGCACGAGGAGGCCGGCCGCGTAACAGAGGCCGATCTGCGGCAGTTGTCAGCCTCCGACTGGCAAACATTTCGTGAA
This sequence comes from Chloroflexota bacterium, assembly GCA_013151955.1. Lineage (GTDB taxonomy): Bacteria > Chloroflexota > Anaerolineae > Ardenticatenales > JAADHH01 > JAADHH01. The sequence goes on along the minus strand of JAADHH010000022.1, from coordinate 462 downwards.
CAGGCCGCCAGAAAGCGCGTTGGGCCACTCCTTTACGATCGTTTGCGGGAGCGGAAGTTGGATCACGCTGTCCCGCCGGAGATCATGCGCCGGCTGCATCGGCGTTACAAGCGCAATTCGCTCCACATCTTGCGGTTACATGCCGAGCTCAACAAGCTGGCGCGCACGGTGCCGGACGATGACGTGCCGATCCTCGTGCTGAAGGGCGCGTACCTGGCCACGGTCGTATATGACAGCATCGCCTTGCGGGAAATGAACGATCTGGATATTCTCGTTCGCCGGCGCGATCTGGAGAAAGTCGTTCATGCCCTGCACGCTCTGGACTTCAAGCCGGAACGCCCCTTCTCCATCGAGATGGAGCTGGAAACAGAATTGCATTTGCCGCGCTATGTGAATGCCGATGGGACAACCGTCGAAGTCCACTGGAATCTGACTCACCCGGGGTTGCCCTACAGCGTCGGC
>JAADHH010000130.1 GCA_013151955.1 Chloroflexota bacterium | reverse complement strand
GCCCCACCCCGTTTTATTGAGAAGATACTGTTTTTCTGTGAGAATCTGTGTCCTACAAAAACAAACATAAGAACTTTGAAAAGCCCTACCCGAAAATTTAGGGGACTTGACTAGAACGCATGTTCCTGGTATAATATAACAGGGACAAATGTTCTGATACACGAAGGAGGTGCAATATGGCTGCACGGAAAGCGAAAAAAGGGTTGTCAGAGCGCCAGGAGCAAATCTTACAGTTCATACGCGAGTACGCCCGCAAGGAGGGCCGCCCCCCTACGGTCCGCGAGATTGGCTCGGCGGTTGGAATCAGTTCCACGTCTGTGGTAGATTACAACCTGAACGCCCTGGCCAAGAAAGGATACCTAACCCGCAACCCACATGTATCCCGTGGTATCCGAATAAGCGAAATGCTGAAGCAGGCCACCGATTTGATCACGGTGCCGGTTCTGGGGATCATCCACGCCGGCGAGCTGACGCCACCATTCGATCCGGTCACCGTCGACGAGAGTGACGACTGGCTGGAACTCACGCAAGACATTGTTCCCCAAAGCCAAAACCTTTACGCTCTGCGCGTCGAGGGAGATTCCATGATTGATGCCCTGGTAAACGATGGTGACATTGTGGTCATGACATCAAACGAGAACATAAGCAATGGCGACATGGTGGCCGCATGGATTGTCGATAGGGAGGAGACCACTCTGAAACGTTTCTACCTCGAAGGAGAACGCGTACGCCTGCAGCCGGCGAACCCGGCAATGGCACCCATGTACTTCGACGCGCACAACGTTCAGCCACAAGGAAAAGTGGTTGCCATTATCCGCCAGTTGAACTGATACGAACCATCATTCCCGACATAGCCCGCCGGTAGCCCGCCCGTGAAGCTGCCGGCAGTTGCCGAGTCCCTGCCGGCATTCACCGGTGTGAAATCATCGTCGTCCCCCTCCAAAATGCTCGGTGGGATGTTTCTCCTATTGACCGCGCGCACAAAGCGTGATACATTATCGGTGTAAATCCTTTGACAATCGATTGAGGAGAAACATGACCAAACCTTCAAGGAGCACTGTCGCTTCCAGGCATAACGCGGGGCGACAAAAGCAACAAGAATTGTACCCTGAACTTCCTTCACAATACCACCTCGGCGACAAAGAGGTGGACCTCCAGTTCCTTACCTTTATCGAGCTTCACGCGTGCAATCCCATCCGCTCTGAAGTCCTCGGCTACCTGGGAAACCATCCGGAACAACCGGTCAGCGCGAAAGAAATCGCCCGGGAAATTGGGAGAAGTCCCCGGTTGGTGCATCTGGAACTGTACGAGTTGGCTCTGTGGAACATCGTAGAGCCGGCGTTGCAGAATGACAAGCGCAAATTCCGACTGAGTGAACAGCAAGCAACCCGTGACCTCGCCATACGGTTCGCCCTGGCCATGGCCGAAGCTTCCGATTAGCACCGCCGGACAAGTTTGGACAGCCTACGGCCTTCTGGAAAACCTACGAGCACGCACCCGTCCAGCGGTAGACGTATTGAACGGTATGTTGAAGTCCCTTCACTACGAATAGATAGTCACCCTGTGGGTCTTGCGGGGTCAACGCTACGACTATGGTCGGGTCCTTGAGTAAACCTGTAGCATAGGCCCCGTCCGGACGCGTAATAGTGACAGACACGCGCTCGTCCGGGGGAAACCCATCCGTATCAATTGTCACAACGCAAGCGCCATCGCCTCGCTTTTCCGTTTTCTGGAGGTAGATCCGCACCACCGGCGTAGGAGGCATCGCCTTCGTCGGTACGATGGTGGGCTTGGGCTTCGGCGTAGCACTGGGAACAGAAGTAGGCGTCGCCGTCGCCGTAGGCATGGGGGTGAAAGTCGAGGTCGGAAATGGCGTCGCCGTCAGAGTTGGCGTGACTGTCGGAGACTGCGTTTGGGTGGAGGATGGCGTTGCCGTGAACGTCCGCGTAGACGTCGCGGTTGGGGTGCTCGTCGCCCCCTGTGATTGTCCCGCCCCACAGCCGGCAAGGAGAAAGCCAACCACCAAAACATAAACTGCCAGGCTTTTGCGTTTCATACCAATGGGTCTCCTTTCAAATGAGGAAAAAACTGGGGCATATTTTCTCGCAGATGCACACGTTCGGAGTTTGTCTGATCGGTTTCCGGAAGCCTAACCCGGACAGGCCGAACCAAAGATTCTTACCACAGATTTCTCAGGCTATCCTTCGTTTTCCAATCTGTGTCATCCGTGAAATCTGTGGCTCATCTTCTTGCCTTGTGTACAAACATTTGACTGCCTAGTTTGACAATGTCACATTTCCTTGCACGGCGGTTGAAACCGCGTGCTACCGGTGGCGTGGCCTCGTTTAGCTGCCGCAGGGCAGCTTCGCCCCACGTAGCCGCGAATTCATTCGCCAGGCGTTCGAATGTGACATTGTCAAACTAGGTACCAATGGCCTTCCGCTCAATGCCTCATGAACAGGTTGCGTGGGGGGAGTGCGCCCTGCTCTTCCCAAAGCGTATCCTCAGCGTCCCCCAGCAATCGTCCGCGATCTCTGCCCGGCGCATTGACCATGTTGCTCAGCTCTCCATGATCCAGCCAGATGACGCCACAATGCGCACACGTGTCGATCATGACGGTCCCCGGACCGTAATACAGATGATTGTCCATTGAGCGTTCGCAAGTGGGACATTGCAACTGTCGCTTTTCATCGTGTGGCTTCCATGGGCGTGGAGGTCGGTCAAGGGCAGGAGAAATCGCTCGACGATATTCAACGATTGCTCGGAAAAGCGGCTGTTTGATCAGCAATCCCCTGCAAGTCGTGCAGTGCAACACGTCTATCTTGCTGATGGAGGCGGTTACCAGGGGGACCTTGTCCACCGGACATGCGACATTGCTGACTGCGCCCCACACTTTGACGCCGTCGTCAGACTCCGTCGGGAAGAAATATGACCGGCAGTACGCGCAGAAGAAGTGCTCCCCATTCTGAACCGACTTCATCGGCGCTCCACAGTTCTTGCAGTTCATTTTTGTCTCTCCGATGCCAGGTAAGGGGCCTCCGGCATGATGGTAGCCTGGACAACGGTCATGACCAAGAGCACAACGTCGCCGGTGGGAGAAAGGCCACACGCCGAATCAGAAGGATACGCCGGCCGGCCGTGCTGAGGTTCTTGCAAAAGGTTGTAACTGGGGGACAGGGATTCGAACCCCGACTTACTGATCCAGAGTCAGCTGTCCTACCGTTAGACGATCCCCCAAAAGGTGACATTATTATAACACAATTTGCGGATGTGGGCAACCTTCACTCACTTTCCACCGAATTGTATACGCTACCATCAATCCACCAGGGCGGCCTCTTCAAGCTCTCTTCCGCGCTTGATATGCTGATAGATATAGACGAGAACGAGAACGACCAGAGCGATGGCAATGGGAATATCAAACGGTCGCATAATTGCGCGCAGCTCTTCCCAGCGGCTGCCCCAGATGTAGCCCCCCAGAGTCAACCCCCAACTCCACAGAAAAGAGCCGGCGAAGGTGAGGATAACGAACTTGGGGAAGTTCATGCGCGCAATGCCGGCCGGCAAGGAAATGAACGTACGCACGATCGGCAACAGCCGCGAGAAAAAGGCCGTAGCATCGCCCCAACGCGCAAACCACCCGTCGGCCATCACGATGTCGTGGCGCGAGATGAGCACATATTTCCCGTAGCGCTCCAGGATGGGCCGGCCGCCGAGCGCCCCGATCCAGTACGTGATCACGGAACCAATCGTACAGCCCAATGCGCCATAGAAGCCTCCCCAAAACGTTTGAATCATGGGAAGCCCCTTGGCCTGTATCAGCATCCAACCGGCCAGCGGCATGATCACCTCGCTGGGCAAAGGGATGCACGCACTTTCAATCGCCATCGCCAAGACAACGCCGGGCCAGCCGACCGCGTTGTACAGGCCTTGCAAAAACTGTACAATCTGATGTTCAATTCCTACCATCTGTTTATTGCTCCTGTGTTGAAAACAGTTGTCAGTCGCTAGTCGTCAGTCGTCAGATGCGGTGTGTGGTGCATTTCCACGTTTCTCTGCCCCACGCTCGACGCCCTACGCTCCCCGCAATTCAGCACCCAGTGCCGATTGAAGCCGGCGCACAATGCGGGCCTGCACTTTGGCTACCTCTCTATCTGTCAACGTGCGGTCCGCCGCCTGGTAACGCAACGAGAAGGCCAGACTTTTCTTGCCAGGCGGAATCTGCTCTCCCCGATAGATGTCGAACAAGGAAATGTTGGCCAGGAGGCGCCCCCCCGCAGCTCGAATGGTGTCCTCGACCTCTTGGGCCGGAACCCCCTCGGCGACGACAACGGCCAGGTCCTGCTCCACCGCCGGGAAACGAGGCACCGGCTCCAAATAGAAGGCCTCCGGAACAAGGCGTTGCAGTTTGTCCAGGTTCAGATCGGCCAGGAACACCGGTTGGTCTGGCAGGTCAAAAGCCTGCCGCACAAGAGGGTGCAATTCGCCAAACGCGCCCAGCGCTTCGCCGCCCACAGACAGTTGTGCGGAACGTCCCGGATGGAAGGGTCGCGCCCGCTGGGGGCGGAATTCGACCCCGGTTTCCAGCTTCAGATGTTGAAGCAAGGTTTCGATCATGCCCTTCAAATCGTAGAAACTAACCCCGTCTTCATCTGTATCCATCCATCCCTGCTCGTGCCTCGTGCCGGTGATTACGACAACCAGCCGGCGTTCTTCCAGGGGCAGCCGCTGATTTGTCTGGGGCAGGTAAACACGGCCAATCTCGAAAAGGAATGCGCGGTCGCGAAAGCGCAGATTGCTTTGCAATGTGTCCAGCGCGCCGGCCATCAGTGTACGGCGCATGACCGTTCGCTCGCTGCTGATCGGGTTGGCCAGGCGAACGTAGGGCACATCTTCGTCCGGTTCGTGCAGGGCCAGGGCCTCCTCGCGTTGGGGGCTGGTCAAGGCGTAGGAGATCATCTCCTGCAGGCCGCACCCCACCAGGATATTGCGAATTTGCTCCTCCAACACCAGCTCTCGATTGCTATGCTGTGGAGGCAACGTGTCGGACATCAGGGTCAGGGGGATACGCCCGTAGCCGTGTACGCGCGCAATCTCCTCGACCAGGTCGGCGGGACCGGCCACGTCCAGCCGGTGGTCGGGCACGGTGACCACCAGCGACCGGTCTGTGGCGTCTGTTTCCACCCGGAATTGCAGCCGTTCCAGGTATGCGCGAATCTGCGCTTCGGAAAAGTCCATGCCCAGGAGACGTTGAACTTCCCGTGTCGTAAGGTTTATGGTCACCGCCGGCACGGGACGCGGATAGTTGTCGGCTTCGCCCTGGGCAATGGTTCCGCCGCCCCATTCGGCCATCAACTGGCTGGCCCGACGCACCGCCGGCAAGGTGCTCGACGGGTGCAGCCCTTTGCCAAAGCGGCGCGAGGCCTCGCTGGGCAGCTTGAGCAGTTTGGCCGTGCGCCGGATGTTGATGAAATTGAAGTTGGCCGACTCCAGCAAGATGTTCTGGGTCTGGTCATCTATTTCTGTATCGGCACCCCCCATCACGCCGGCCACAGCGATTGGCCCGGCCGTGTCGGTGATCAGGAGCATGTCCTCGTCCAGTGTCCGTTCCACATCATCCAGGGTGACGATCTTCTCGCCAGGTTGCGCCCGGCGCACAATGATGGTGGGCGCTTGGCCATCGGCCCGAGCGACCAGTTTATCGTAATCGAAGGCGTGCAGGGGCTGGTTCCATTCCAGCATCACATAGTTGGTGATGTCCACAAGGTTGTTGATGGAGCGCACGCCACATTGCAGAAGCCGGCGTCGCATCCATTGCGGAGAAGGGCCGGTGGACACCCCGCGGATCAGGGTCGCCGAGTAGCGCGAACACAAATCGGGGTCTTCGATGACGATGCCCACCTGGCCGCTGATTGGCGCATCTGTCGCCACCATTTGGGGGTCTGTCAGGCGCAATGGCTGGTCGGTCAGGGCGGCCACTTCGCGTGCTACGCCAATGATGCCGAAACAGCGGGCCAGATTGGGGGTCAAATCCAGGTGTAGCACAGCATCACCGAGCCAATCGGCCAGCGGCATACCCACCGGTGCATCATCGTCCAGGATGATGATGCCGCTGTGGTCGTCAGAAAGACCCAGTTCCTTTTCCGAAAGCACCATCCCTTCGGAGCGAATACCGCGAATCTTGGTAGGTTTCAGGGTCTTGTAACGGAGTTCTTCGCTGTAGCCATCGATCAGGCGCGCGCCGATGGTAGCAAAGGCCACTTTTTGACCGGATGTACCCACCGGCAAGTTTGGCGCACCGGTGACCACGGTCAGTGGCGCTGCGCTCCCATATTCGACGGTGGCCAGAACGAGGCGATCGGCGTCCGGGTGGCGACGGATTTCCAAGATCTGCCCGACGAACACTTTATCACGGAGCCACTCTTCCCCAATGCGCTCGACCCGCGACACTTCCAGGCCGGCGATTGTCAGCAGCTCGGCCAATTCGTCTACCGGCAGTGTGACGTCAACATATTCTCGTAACCAACTGACAGGAACTTTCATCTACCTACTCTCTTCTCTTCTCTTCTAGAAGTTCACTCGCAGGCTGTCGGAGAGAACAGTTTTTTCTTTTTAGAACACAGATTTTCAGGCCAAATCATCGGAAAATCTGTGTCCCATTGTAACTACTTTGACAATGTCACATTTCCTTGCACGGCGGTTGAAACCGCGTGCTACCGGTGGCGAAGGCCACCTGCATGGCCTCGTTTAGCTGCCGCAGGGCAGCTTCGCCCCACGTAGCCGCGAATTCATTCGCCAGGCGTTCGAATGTGACATTGTCAAACTACTC
>JAADHH010000162.1 GCA_013151955.1 Chloroflexota bacterium | reverse complement strand
CAGGCCGGCGAAGCGACCGGCCAGATCGCCGGCACCGTCCAGCAGGTGGCCCAGAGCGTGGCCGAGCAGACCGAAGAGGTCACCCATTCCACCGAGGGCATGGACCAACTGGCCGGCGCCATCGACGGCATCGCCCGTGGCGCGCAGGAACAGTCCGAAGCGGTCGAACGCATGTCCGGCGTGGTCAGCCAGATATCCGGCGTGGTCGAGCAGGTGGCCCAGAATGCCGAAGCGGGAGCGCAAGCCAGCGAACGGACCGCGCAAACTGCCCGCGAGGGGACCGAAACCGTCGCCCTGACGGTGCAGGGCATGATGGCCATCCGCCAGAAGGTGGAAGACGCGGCCGCAAAGGTGCAGGAGATGAACCAGCACGCCGAACAGATCGGCCACATCGTGGGCATGATTGATGACATTGCCGAGCAGACCAACCTGCTGGCCCTCAACGCGGCCATCGAGGCGGCCCGCGCCGGCGAACATGGTCGCGGCTTTGCCGTCGTCGCCGACGAGGTGCGCAAGCTGGCCGAACGGAGCGGGCAATCGACCAAAGAGATCGCCAAGCTGATCGGTCAGGTGCAGACCGGGACCCAAGAGACGGTCGCGGCCATGCAAGAGGGCCTGACCGAGGCGGAGAAGGGAGCCGATCTGGCCGGCCAGGCCGGTGTGGCCCTGGACCACATCTTGCAGGCGGCGGAAGAGGTGAATGACCAGGTGGCAAACATCGCCTCTGCGGCGCAAGAGATGGCCTCGCAAACCGACGGCCTTGTCGCAGCGATGCAGGGTGTTTCGGCGATTGTGGAAGAGAACACGGCGGCGACGGAGGAGATGTCGGCGAGCAGCGCGCAGGTGGGCGAGTCGATGCAGAACGTGGCCGCCATCAGCGAGGAGAACAGTGCCGCCGCCGAAGAGGTGAGCGCGATGACCGAGGAGATGAGCGCACAGGTGGAGCAAGTGTTGGCCGCGACACAGCAACTGGCCCAATTGGCCGACGCCTTGCAGTCAGCAGTGCAACGCTTCGACCTGGGCGAAGGCCACCAGCAACTGGCCGTGGTCAGCCGGCAACCGACGTCCCTGCAGGCAGTCAAGCAGGCGGCGTAAATTCAATTGTCAACTGTCAATGACGTGAAACGTGCCAACGTTCAAACGCAACACGTAGCAATCCAAAGTCGTAAATCTAAAATCTGAAATCGAAGGAGGGAAGCGATGTTCAACGAGGAAGCAGGTGTACAAGTAGAGGAACAACTGGTGGTATTTGGCCTGACGCAGGAGCTGTATGGCGTGGACATTGGGCGGGTGCAGGAAATCATCCGTATGCAGACGATTACCGAGGTGCCCCGTGCGCCGGAGTTTGTCGAAGGGGTGATCAACCTGCGTGGCGGGATCATCCCGGTCATCGACCTGCGCAAGCGGTTTGGCATGGCACACGACGATCACGACAAGGAAACCCGTATCGTGGTTGTGGAAATGGGGGGGCAACGAGTCGGTCTGGTCGTGGATCGCGTTTCGGAGGTGTTGCGCGTGCCGAAAGGCAACATCGAACCACCATCTGCCCTGGTGACCACGGTCGAATCGGCCTACCTGCGCGCCATTGCCAAGCTGGAGGATCGCTTGATTATCCTGTTGGACCTGGACCGTGTGTTGCGCATGGACGAGCAGGCACTGCTCCAGAGCACCGACCTGCCGCAGGCAGCGTAGGGGAATTGTCGATGATCAATTGCCAATGAGCAATGGTCAACGATCAACGGGCAACGGACAATGGGCAATGATGTGAAGCGTGAAGACGTGAAACGTGCCAACGTTCAAACGCATCATGACTACTTTGACAATGTCACATTCGAACGCCTGGCGAATGAATTCGCGTGGGGCGAAGCTGCCCTGCGGCAGCTAAACGAGGCCACGCAGGTGGCCTTCGCCACCGGTAGCACGCGGTTTCAACCGCCGTGCAAGGAATCAGAAAATGTGGCCCCTGACGGGGCAGTTGACAAAAGGACAGGGGACACAGATTTACACAGGCTTCGCACACAGATTTTTCTGTCGATGTTGACGTATCTTCCCAATATTCCGGGGCGAAGAAGTTCGACTTTTACCAAAAGTCGAACTTCTGGGTCGCCCCACCCCGTTTTATTGAGAAGATACATGTTGACGCCCTAAGCGCCTAACGTCTGACACACGACATATAGCCCAAACGCTCACGCAACTTTTATGGACAGGCCGCTGAGGGTATGGTACAATAGCAGTGTTTATGTGTGTGGTGTGGCGTATGTAGCAAGTGTGGCATGTGTTACCGTGGATGAAAATGGCGTGGGGCGGAGAGCAACTCTAAAACGATGAATGCAGAATGATGAAGTGGGAAGTAATGCGTAATGCGTAGAGGCTTCACGACGAACGGTCTTACGCATCACGCAACGCGTGGCACGTTATTTTCAGAGCAGCGGAGAGGGGAAGTGCAAATGGCATTACAATTTGACCTGGAACCGGATGAGGTAGAACTTTTCATTCAGGAGGCTGACGAGCACTTGCAGGCTTTGGATGAAGATCTGGTACGACTTGAGCAAGAAGGGGACAACCAAGAACTTCTGCAGGAAATCTTTCGCGCGGCGCATACCCTGAAAGGGGCCGCCGGCATGATCAACCATCGCCGCATGGCGGACCTGACGCACATCATGGAAAATGTCTTGGACGGATTTCGCAAGGAGACGCTGACGCCTACGCCATCCCTCATCGACGCGTTGCTCGAAGGGTTGGACCTGCTCAAAATCTTGAAGGAAGAGGTTATCACCCTGGAGGAGAGCGCCATAGACGTGGAGGGAGTCGTGGCGACGCTCGAAGCCTTGAGTACGGCAGAGGTTTCGGAAGCCGGTTCATCGGAAGAGGAGGGCCGGAGGGAAGAACTCCATGGATGGCCCCTTTCGGCAGAAGAAGAAAGCCGCTTGCAGGCGAGGCAGGCGGAGGGGTGGTCTGTCTTCCTGTCGGAAGTGGTCATCGCCTCGGACAGCATTGCGCCGGCAGCCCGAGCTATGCTGGTCACGATGGATCTGAACCGGATCGGCGAGGTGATCTCCTCACGACCAACGCTACAGGAAATCGAAGCGGGACAAGTTGCCGGCCGGTTGGATGTGATCCTGGCTACGCCCGAGGAGCAGGTTACGATTTTGTGTCTCATCGACGAAATCATGGAGATTCAGCAAGCCCGGGTAAAACCTTATGGAATGGCAACAGAAGAAGTACAACTGCCGGATGGAAAACATCCGGTGATCCCCGATTTCCCGGCGACGCCGGTAGCACCCCAACCGATCCAACCGTCACCGTCACCGTCGCCATCGGTCCGGTCGCCGGAAGTGGTGACAGAGACCATCTCTCCCGATCGTGACCAACGGGATGTCAACCTGGGGCCCTTGGCCGCAGGCAAAGAGCGAGATCGCCGTATCATCGACTTGGGCCCTGAAGCTCGCGGAAAATCGAAAGAGGAGTTGCTCCACGTAGCGGCACAAAAAAGTTCGATCCATGTGAGCAAGACCATTCGTACCAGTGTGGAGCGCCTGGACAACCTGATGAACCTGGTCGGCGAATTGGTCACGGACCGCACCCGTCTTTTCCAGATCCGCGCGGATCTGGAGGCAGCTTATGGGGACGATGGTAGCGTAGCCAGGCTGAGCGAAGCGGTGACGCACGTGGCGCGCATTACGGACGAATTGCAGGAGGAAGTGATGCGGGTGCGGATGGTGCCGATTGAGAACGTTTTCAACAAGTTCCCGCGTGTGGTACGAGACCTTTCACGCAAAGCGGGCAAGAAAATCGATCTGCACATCTACGGCAAAGAGACGGAACTGGATCGCTCGGTGACCGAGGAGATCGGGGACCCGCTGATGCACCTGATACGCAATTCCGTAGACCACGGGATCGAGTCTCCGGAGGCACGTGTCGCCGCCGGCAAGCCGGAGACGGGGACGGTCACCCTCTCGGCCCGGCATGAGGAGAACCAGATCGTGATCACTGTGGAAGACGATGGCGGCGGCATCGATGCCGAAAGGGTGAAAGCCTCTGCCGTACAAAAGGGCATGATTTCGGCAGAAGCAGCAGCGAAGATGAGTGAACGGGAAGCCGTGGACCTGATCTTTGGGGCCGGCGTTTCTACAGCCGAGCGCATCACCGATATTTCGGGCCGGGGCGTGGGCATGGACGTGGTGCGCACCAACATCGAGCGATTGAACGGGTCGGTCAGTGTGCGCACCGAGCTGGGCAAAGGCTCGCGTTTCGATGTGCGTATGCCCCTCACCCTGGCCATTGTCCCCAGCCTGCTGGTCTCCCTGGCCGAGAAGACGTACGCCGTTCCTCTTTCGTCAGTCACGGAGACCCTGCGCATTCGCAAAGAGGAGATCAAAACGATTCGCGGACGGGAAAACATCCAGTTGCGTGGACACGTTCTGCCGCTCCTGCGGCTCGGCGACTTCTTCGGCTTTGCGCGCAACGGGCATGGCCGGGACAAGTTGTTCGTGGTGGCGGTGCGCTGGGGCGAAATGGAGGTCGGCTTCGTGGTCGATTCCCTGGTCGGCCAGCAGGAGATGGTGATCAAGTCGCTGGGCGATTTGATGGGAGACATTCGGGGATTGTCCGGCGGTGGTATCCTGGGAGACGGCAGCATCGCCCTGATCGTAGACGTGCCCAGCATCGTCAAGACAGCCATCCAGGAAAACAACGTGGGGCGACTCTGAAATGATGAATGCGGAACGACGAACGGCGTGAAACGTAATGCGTAATGCGTAAAGACTTCATGGCGAACGGTCTTACGCAGCACGCACCCCGTCCAAAGTACTTTTGAGAGAGGTTGACATGGCACAATTGGATAGAGCGACGGAAAAGGTACTAAGAGAACTGTCCACGAAGGGTATGCATCATGTAGCGACAGGGCTATCCGGCATGTTGGGACAGGAGATCAAGATTGTCACAACAGATATTGCCATCGTACCGGTGCCAGAAGTGGTCGAGCGTGTCGGCGGCGCGGAGGAGGTTGTCGTCGGTGTCTACCTGATCGCGCAGGGAGATATGCCCGGTCATGTAATGCTGGTCATCCCCTATTCCGACGCTCTTCAATTGGTAGATATGTTGTTAGGTGAACCGGAGGGCACGACAAAAGAACTCGGCAGCCTGGAACGATCGGCGCTGGGTGAGGTGGGCAATCTTACCGCCTCTTTCTTTTTGAATGCGGTCTCTGCTGTCACCGGTTTCAATACGTACCCATCCCCCCCCGCTGTCATGGTAGACATGCTGGGTGCCATTTTGAATATCATACTGATCGCAGCAGCCGGAGCTGAGCCGGACATCATGCTCCTGGAGACTGTGTTCAGCGGCCTGGAACGTGAGCTTAACGTCTTCTTTTGGGTAGTACCCGACCTCATCCCCCTACAAGCACACTTGAAAGGTCAGCACCAAAATGGCGGTTAATACAATCTCTGCAGGCTTAGGAGAATTGGTTGTCTCGAACAAAGTGACCGACGTCTTGGTAGCATACGGGTTGGGGTCGTGTGTGGGCGTGGTTATCTATGATCCGGTAACCAAAGTGGGCGCGTTGCTCCATGCCATGCTCCCTTTGCACAGAAACGGGGATGCTAACAAGACCAAATTCGTGGATACAGGCATACCGGCGATGCTGGAAGAGGCAGAGAGGTTGGGTGCGAAACGGTCGCGCTTGATCTGCCGGATGGCCGGGGGTGCCCAGATGTTGACCGCTCCGGGTTTCAACAATGTGTTCAACATTGGTGATCAGAACGCAAAGCAAGCTCGCCAAGTGCTCAGGAAAGAGGGCGTGCGCTTGCGTGTAGAAGAAACCGGCGGCCATGCCGGCCGCACAGTGAAATTGCACATAGCAGACGGGCGTGTGACCCTGCGCTCTATGGGACAGGAAGAGAAGGATTTATGAATAGTGAACAGTCGTTATTTGCCCATTCGCCTATTTGCTCTAAGGAGGAAACAGAGCCATGCCAAAAGTGTTAGTCGTAGATGATGCGCAGTTTATGCGTATGCGTTGTTCCAAGTTGCTCTCAGCAAATGGCTACGAGGTGATAGAGGCCTCAAATGGACGAGAAGCCGTGGAACAGTTCAAAGCGGAGCGCCCGGATGGCATATTGCTGGACATCACCATGCCGGAGATGGATGGGCTGGAGGCCTTGCGAGAGATCAAACAGATAGACCCCAATGCCCGTGTCACCATGTTGACGGCTTTGGGGCAGCAATCGGTGGTCATGGAAGCCATCAAGGCCGGCGCGCGTGATTTTGTCGTCAAACCGTTTGAACAAGATCGGGTGCTCGCAGCGGTCCAGAAGATGCTGGGGTAGGTGATGATCAATGGTCAATTGTCAATTGTCAATTGTC
>JAADHH010000058.1 GCA_013151955.1 Chloroflexota bacterium | reverse complement strand
CGTTACCCCCCGCCCGAACCACCTGCCGGCGGATGGGGGATCGGCAAGAGCACCGTTTCCACGCCCTACCCGATTCTGGTGGAGAGTGCCGGAGAAGAGGTAGGCAACCTGGCCCATATTTTTGTGAATGGTCAGGATGTAGCCATGGGAGGACGTGGCTTCAACCTCGCGGTGATCGCACCGCAAACCGGTGTTGTGACAGCACGTGCTACCTTCGACACGCACCTGGATTCCAGTGCTGCACACCGCCTGGCAAATTTCGTTGCCGCCGTACCACACGGCTATATCGTGGCCGTTGCCGTGGCTGACGAAGGCTCCCGTCTGCTCAGTGAAGAGGCCGTAAATGCACTGCACACACTGGGCCTGGCACAGGACTTGACAGGTACAACGCACTTTCGCTGGAGCTATGCGGCCCTGGGAGTAAAAGGGGCTCCGACAGGTAGCGCACTGGAATCAGCATCCGGCATCCGACCTGTGCGAGTTGGAGCCGGGCCGGCCATTCGGGAGACCGGCGTAACTGTCGGCGTCACATACATTGACTGGGAGAGCCTGGATGCACGCTGAATCCGAAGCCGCACGATTGGGCCTGCCAAGCTACGTCTGGCGGTTTGGCCAAGATCGGCGACTGGCTCTGATCGCAAAGTACGCGCCGCTGGAGGGACGGCGCATACTGGATGCCGGTTGCGGTGTCGGGATGTTCGTGCAGAAGCTCCAACGGTCATCTGCAGAGGTTTACGGTGTGGAGCTGGATGCGGAGCGCGCTGTGGAGGCAGGGCGCGAGTCACCCGGCATTGCCTGCGCGTCAGTGGAAAGGCTCCCGTTTCCAGACGACACGTTCGACGCCGTTCTCTCCCACGAGGTACTGGAGCATGTGGCCGACGACCGTCGAGCCGTTGCCGAGGCTGTGCGTGTGTTGCGTCCCGGCGGCCGCCTGCTCGTTTTTGTACCCAACCGTTGGTGGCTCTTCGAGACCCACGGTGTCTACTGGCGCGGTCATTACCACTTTGGCAATGTCCCCCTGGTTGGCTACTTGCCCAACCTGCTGCGTGACCGCCTTGCGCCGCACGTGCGGGCCTACACACGCGGAGGGCTTCTTCGCCTGTTCGCCGGCCTGCCATGTCGCCTCATTGTACACACCGTCATCTTCCCCGGCTACGACAAGTTGACCAGCCGCCAACCGCGACTGGGGAACGGGCTACGGCGACTGACTTATCTGATGGAAGGAACCCCGTTCCGGTGGCTCGGTCTCTCTCACTTTCTTGTCGTAGAGAAAGCCCCGCATTGAAATTCAGGACTACAAGGTCTCGATCTTGATCTTGTGCCTGTCAGTCGACTTTGAGCCGACAGGGGTTATCAGAATTCATTCGCAGGCTCCATCGCCGGTTTTCAGGGAGGGGGGAGACGGTCAGACATGTTTAGGAGATCAAATGAGAGTCCTTCGTGTGCCACATAGGTGTTGGGGAACGACTGACGTGCTTCTCGCTCCATGGCCATTACCGCTTCGTCATCGTGCGATGGGTCGTGATGAAAGAGAACCAGTGTATGTACTCCTGCCGCACTAGCTACAGCGGTAGCCATTGTTGGCGTGCTATGTCCCCATCCTTGTCGGGAGTTGCCGGGGTCTAGGTATTCGTTCTCCGTGAATTGCGCGTCGTGAATCAAGAGGTCTGTTCCACGAGCAAATTGGCTCAGTCGCCGGTCACTGCCCAGGTATCCCTCCGTATCGGTCGCGTAGACCACCGACTTGCCGGCCCATTCGATGCGGTAGTGATAGACACCTCCTTGTGGGTGTGCGTAGCTCTTTTGGACATGGACAACGACTAAATGTGCATCGGGGCTGGGGTCATTGCCGAAACGGTGACGGAACTCTGGATCTCCATTGCCGTTCTGAAAAACGATCAGGTCCGTTTCTTCCAGGTTGCGAATGATTTTGAACGAATACAAGTCCTGGAACTGAACCGGAAAAGCCGGCGGTAACATTGCTTTGGAAAGCGCTTCCTCCAGATCTTGATCGAATGTGCGAGGGCCGAAGATGTAGAACGTGTTTCCTCCCTGGTAAGCGGGCAGGAAAAAGGGGAGGCCCTGAGTGTGATCGTGGTGGGTGTGGCTGAATAATATCGTAGCTATTGTGGGACGGTTTTGCTCCAGGTTTCGCCGGGCTAACTCTTGTCCCAGACCAATGATACCGGTCCCTGCGTCCAAGATGATCAGGTGGCCGTCAACGTTCACTTCAATGCACGGGGTGTTGCCTCCAATGGCCACAGTTGCCGGCCCAGGAACCGGGTAGCTCCCGCGTACACCCCAGAACCGCACCTGAAAACGGTTGCTCATGGTTTTCAATCCATACGATCATTGTAATGATTGCTTAGCCCCATCTCATCATCATTGTACAATCTCCGGCCAGAATGTCAAGGGTACGTTGGTACCACTAAATCTGGTGATCGAGGTGGCAATAGTCATTGATTTGCCGAACGCTCCATTGATCTCCGTACCGTTCCAACACGTTGAGAGAAGTGTTGGCAATCTGCAGCCGCCACAGACTGTTCAGTGAAAAGTCCAGTACATGCGCCAGTAAAGCGCGAATAGTCCCGCCGTGGGACACAACGGCAATTTGCCCGTTCAGATGGTCGGCCACAATATCCTCAATGCAGGCGACAATTCGCTGCTGTGCCTCGAGGTAGCTTTCGCCTCCGCCACGGCGTACGTGGGGGTCTCCTTGTCGCCAGGCTTCGAGCTCCTCGGCGTAATGCGCAGCGATTTCTTCCATCGTCAGTCCGGCCCACTTTCCAATATCGATTTCGCGTAGCTGCGGCCGGATGTAGAGGGGCGCACCGGTACGGTCCGCAATAGGCTGGGCAGTTTGCCGTGCTCGCACCAGATCGCTGGAATAGATCGCTTGAATCGGCTCGTCTCTCAATCGCCTGGCCAGACGTTGAGCCTGTTCCACACCCTCTGCGCTCAGAGGCGAATCGGTCTGACCTTGGAAACGACCGCTCAAGTTGCCCTCGGACTGAGCGTGGCGAATAAGTAGCAATGTCAGGTTAGCCAGTTTTTTCCCTCCTCTCGTGCAGTCAAGAAAATTCCCGTCAGGATCAGCAGTCCCCCCATGAGCTTGGCCGGCGTGAGGCCCTCCCCGAGGAAAAAGTAAGCCATCAGTGTAGCCGCGATTGGCTCCCCCAGCAAACTTACGGCCACGAATGAAGCGGAGAGGTACCCCAACGCCCAATTGTACGACGAATGGCCCAGTATTTGTGGTATCAGAGCCATGAGGAGAAACAGCATCCAGGTCTCTTGGGAGAAACCAGAAAACGGTTGGCGACTCGCCAGCGCAAACAGAGCCAACAAGATGCCGGCCGCGCTATACACAACGACGACATAAGCCAGGATGGACATCCGTCGGCGCAGATTTCGACCCATCAGGATGTACAGCGCGGCCATGATCGCTCCTATCAGGGCGAGCAGATCGCCAAATGCCTGAGCCGGATTCAGCCCAAAATCGCCGACCCCGATGATAACGCCCCCAATGACACTGATCAAAATGCCCACGGCCATGCCCCGACCTACACGCTCACCGGTCAAAAGTGGAGCGACCATGCCAACCCACAGTGGGTTCGTGTTCACCAAAACGACAGAACTGGCGACCGAGGTATAATCTAGCGAGCTCACCCAGGTTGCGAAATGCAAAGCCAGGAATAAGCCCGTGAGCAACGCCAGACCCAGGTCTTTGCGACGTAACTGGCGCAGCTCCGTACCATCGTGCCATAGTCCCAGCGGCCACAGCAACAGCGAGGCAATACCTACACGGTAGGTGGCAATCACCAGCGCCGGCGCATCGGCCAACCGTACAAATATCGAACCAAAAGATACGGCGAAGACACCGACGCAGATAACCAGGTAGGGGTTTAAGCGGGGAATAGGCTTCATCATTCTCAGGTCGTGACAGTGCGGAAATGGTTCCGAAACATTGACCGGCGGTATCAGGAACGGGCGAGCCGTAAGCGGTCCGCACCACGTGGCATTTCTCTGGACCGCCAGTCTTGCCCAGCGGTCACGGTATTGCTCCACTCCGGTCGGAAAGCGGGCACACACACGGCCCAGAAGACCAGCGGTTCATCGTTTGGATTGTGGGTTGCATACGCTGTACGTGCCGGCAAGTGGACGACATCGCCCACGCCCACGCTGACCTCCTGTCCCCCTTCTTCGACGACCCCATTCCCCTGGATCACAAGCAGAATCTCATCAAACCGATTACGCCTTGTTGTGCCCTTGGAAGAGGCAGGTACAACGACATGGGCAACGCTATATCTTTCCGTACCTGTGCTCCGCTGTCCAAGCACCTCAGTGACCTGATGGCCATCGGGGCCGGTGACAGACTGAGAAAAGTCTACGCCGTAGCGCATAGTCATTTGCTCCTTTAACTTCGGTAAACCCTGGTTTTTATCGTTATCATATTACTAGCAGGTTACTAGCAGGCTGTCTGAGAAGCCGTTTTGTCAGACTTCGGAAGTTTTATGAT
>JAADHH010000003.1:21777-25724 GCA_013151955.1 Chloroflexota bacterium | reverse complement strand
CCGTCAGCGTCGTCTTCCCGTGATCTACGTGCCCGATCGTCCCCACATTCGCGTGTGGCTTGTCACGCACAAACTTCTCTTTCGCCATGTTTGTTGCACTCCTTTCTTCTTCAACTCACAAAATCTGTCGTAATCTCCCGCCCCGCTTTGTTCCTGTGTGCGGCGATCCTTGCGTTGGATTACACCAGCTCCTTTTTCCTCACTCGTGGAAAAAGTGCGATTTGATTTCTATTTTCGCTTGCCTCCGACGAGTTTTTGGGCAATGTTCTCAGGAAGTTCTGCGTAGTGTTTGAATTCCATATTGAACGTTCCTCGTCCCTTGGTCATCGAACGGAGGGTCGTTGCGTAACCAAACATATCAGCCAGAGGAGCGGTCACCCAAATGGCCTGGATGCCGTCCCCCAAAGGCTCCATACCTTCGATCTGGGCCCGACGAGAGGAAAGGTTTCCAATCACATCCCCTGTGAACTCATCCGGTACGACCACCTCGACTTTCATAATCGGTTCCAGGAGGGTGGGTTTTGCCTTTTGCACACCCTCGCGTACGGCAATACCCGCAGCAATCTTGAAGGCAAGTTCCGAAGAATCTACTTCGTGATAAGAGCCATCAAGCAGGGCCACTTTGATATCGACCATTGGATACCCGGCAATGACACCACTTTCCATTGCTTCCTGCACACCGATTTCCACCGGACGGATATATTCCTTTGGAATGGTGCCCCCCACGATCTTCGATTCAAATTGCAGTCCTTCGCCATTTGGCAGGGGTTCGAGCTCCAAGACGACATGGCCATACTGGCCGTGTCCACCTGTTTGTCGAACGAAACGCCCTTCCGCACGAACGGTCCGCCGGATGGTTTCCCGGTAAGCGACTTGCGGCCGGCCGATGTTGGCCATGACCTTGAATTCCCGAAGCATCCGATCGACCAGCACTTCAAGGTGCAACTCGCCCATTCCGGCGATCAGCGTCTGTCCCGTTTCGCCGTCTACGTGGACCCGGAAGGTGGGGTCCTCTTCTGCCAGACGTTGCAAAGCGACAGCCATGCGATCCTGGTCGCCCTTGCTCCGCGGCTCGATGGCGATAGAGATTACAGGTTCTGGGAACTTGATTGATTCCAGCACAATGGGCTGATCTGCATCACACAGTGTGTCACCGGTGAAAGTATTCTTGGGCCCCAACACAGCGCCAATGTCGCCGGCTACGATTTCCTGGATGTCTTCGCGCCGGTTGGCGTGCATGCGCAGGAGGCGTCCCATCCGTTCCCGCTTTCCTTGTGTGGTGTTCAGTATGGTCTTGCCAGACTCCAGTCGTCCTGAGTAGACACGCACGTAGGCCATCCTGCCCATGTAGGGATCGGTGACAATCTTGAAGGCGAGCGCAGCCAACGGCCCGTTCGGGTCCGGGGGGCGGGTCTCTTCCTGGTCGGTCTTGGGGTTGGTTCCAGAGATGGGAGGAATGTCTATCGGTGCGGGCAAAAAGTCTACAACAGCATCCAACAGCGGCTGCACACCGCGATTCCGCAAGGATGCACCACATAGCACAGGAACAAGTTCCGCCCGAATTGTTGCGTTTCGAAGGGCCTGTTTCAGTTCACCGGCCGGAATCTCATCCCCCTCTAAGTAGCGCAATGTGAGGTCTTCGTCGGTTTGGACGATCTGCTCGATCAGGTTCTGGCGATGTTGTTCGACTTCGTCCCGCAATTCAGGGGGCACTTCGCGTTCTTCTTGGATGGTGCCCAAATCATCGGTATAGATGAAGGCTTCATTCTCGATTAGGTCAACGACTCCCACAAAAGAATCCTCAGAACCAATGGGAATCTGGATAGCAACGGGGTTGGCCCGCAAGCGATCGCGAATCATTTTCGTGGTTCGCCAGAAATCGGCACCCAGGCGGTCCATCTTGTTGACAAAACAGATTCGTGGCACGTTGAAGCGGTCGGCCTGACGCCATACCGTCTCGGATTGTGGCTCGACACCGGCCACCGCATCAAAAACGACTACACCACCATCCAGCACACGAAGCGAACGTTGTACCTCTGCGGTAAAATCAATGTGGCCGGGTGTGTCTATGATGTTGATTTGATGTTCACGCCAAAAGCAGGTCGTGGCGGCAGAGGTAATGGTGATACCGCGCTCACGTTCCTGCACCATCCAATCCATGGTGGCAGCGCCTTCGTGCACTTCCCCCATCCGGTGAATCTTCTGCGTATAGAAGAGGAAGCGTTCTGTAGTTGTGGTTTTGCCCGCATCTATGTGTGCGATGATACCTATGTTGCGGACCCTAGAGAGATTTTGTATCTCTGGCATTCGAATTACCTAACTAATATCTACCCTGCACAACGCGTATCGCATATTTCAAACGCAATGCTATACGCGTAACACCGATCACCACCGGTAGTGTGCGTACGCTTTGTTTGCTTCCGCCATGCGGTGTGTGTCTTCTCGTTTCTTGATCGTAATACCTGTATTATTTGCGGCATCCAGGAGTTCACGAGCCAGCTTTTCGGCCATGGTGTGGCCCGATCCTTTTCGCGTTGACTCTATCAACCAGCGCAAAGCGAGCGACAGTTGGCGCTCGAACCGCACCTCGACCGGAATCTGATAGTTGGCCCCACCCACACGCCTGGAGCGCACCTCGATTTGCGGAGTAACGTTCTTGATGGCCTGCTCGATCAAATCGAGCGGATCTTTGGACGTGCGTTCCTCGATGATGTCCATCGCATCGTACACAATCCGTTGGGCAATGCTTTTCTTGCCATCCTTCATGATCTTGTTGATCAGCCTACTCAACAGCACACTGTTGTATTTCGGGTCTGGCATGACAGCGTGCTTAGGCGCTCTACCTCGCCTGGGCATTTATTCTCTCCTCTCTCAAAAGAACGTCATCCCCTGGCAGTCACCGTCCCTTGATCTTGTCAGAGACCGGCCGGTAACTACGAACCAATGCGTTACATTATCAGGGCACAAAAAGCCCCTTCATAGCCATCCAGCCCCACGACATTCGCCGCGCGATGATCTGGACGAGCGCTGAACTTCTCCGCAATCGTGTAATTGAAATAGCAGGCGAACCAATTGCGGAAATCCAGGCTACAAAGGGACACCGCTTGCAACAATATCTTTTGCCATTACAAAAGCTGGGTTCTTGCAACACACCTCCGTTACAGAGGAACCCGATTACTTCTTTGGTCGCTTGCTGCCATACTTGGAACGGCTACGACGTCGGCCTTCCACGCCTCCGGTATCGTCCAAGGCTCCTCGAACGATGTGATACCGAACACCGGGCAAGTCTTTCACACGTCCCCCTCGCACCAATACAACGGAGTGCTCCTGGATACCATGACCCTCGCCTGGAATGTAGGCGGTGACTTCCATGCCATTGGTCAACCGCACACGGGCAATTTTCCGCAACGCCGAGTTGGGTTTCTTGGGCGTCATTGTCCGCACTTGTGTGCAAACTCCCCGCCGCTGCGGCGAACCTTGTCCTTGACTCACACGGTTCTTCAGCGCATTGAAATTATACCGCAACGCCGGTGACTTGCTCTTCTTGTGTGACTCCTTACGACCCTTACGTACAAGTTGATTTATTGTTGGCACAGAAAAGTCCCCCTCGTAATGTCTGCCTTTATTCTTGGCCAGCGAGCTGCCGAAGTGCGCGAACAACCGTGCCACACTTCGACATTGAGCAGGCACAAAAACATAGGCCGCCAATGGGTTTTCCTAAGGCATACCTATGGCGACCCACAAGCAACGATTGTACCACATTTTCGGTATTTCGTCAAGCCACGCGCGCGCGCTACAGGGCTTTTCAAAATTCCTGCGACTGTCCGAGACCTTGATCGGAAAACGGGGTCCCTGACAGGACAGTTGACAAAAGGACGAGGAACACAGATGTACACAGGCTTCGCACACAGATTTTTTCTACATGTTTTATCTCTGTTTTTCGTATC
>JAADHH010000003.1:0-21742 GCA_013151955.1 Chloroflexota bacterium | reverse complement strand
GTTCGACTTTTACCAAAAGTCGAACTTCTGGGTCGCCCCACCCCGTTTTATTGAGAAGATACTGTTTTTCTGTGAGAATCTGTGTCCTACAAAAACAGACATAAGAACTTTGAAAAGCCCCGAAACACAGGGCTAACCGCTTGACAAATTTGACAGAGGCTGTTATAGTTTCACCATGTATCGAATCATTTTCATGGGGACCCCGGCATTTGCCGTACCAACTCTGGAAGCATTGGCCGCCACCGATGTGTATGACATTGCCTGGGTAATCACACAACCTGACAAGCCGGCGGGACGGGGCCGGCAGCCAACCGCACCGCCGGTCAAAGAGGCAGCGCGCCGCCTGGGATTGCCTGTTTGGCAGCCCGAAACAATGCGCGACGAGCAAGTCGTCCACCGTCTGCGAGAGGCAAGCCCAGACGTCATCGTGGTCGCGGCATTTGGGGAGATACTCAGGCCCAACATCCTGGCAATCCCCCCCCACGGCATCGTGAACGTCCATGCCTCCCTGCTGCCCAAACATCGTGGAGCGTCCCCCGTGGCCGGAGCACTCCTCGCCGGCGACACAACCACCGGCATCACGATCATGCTTATGGACCAGGGTATGGATACCGGGCCCATTCTGGGACAGGCTACCCTGCCGATTGCCGCGCAAGACAACAGAGGTACGCTCACAGAGGCGCTGGCCCGCCTGGGTCCAAAACTGCTCACAGAGGTCCTCCCTCGCTGGCTTCGGGGGGAAATAACCCCCCAGCCCCAGGACGATGCCCTGGCCACCTACACGTCCCTCATCAAAAAGCACGACGGACTCGTGGACTGGGAGAAACCCGCAAAGCAAATCTGGCGCCGGTTCTGTGCGTATACACCTTGGCCGGGGCTGTTCACTTTTTGGAACGGGCAAAGAATCAACATTGTCCATTGTCACCCGCTGGCCGAATCTGGCCAAACGCCTCCGCCGGGCACGGGAATGATCATCGCCGATCAACCTGCGGTCGCCACAGGCCGCGATGTCCTCGTCCTGGACAAGATACAACTGGCCGGAAAGCGGCCCGTGAGCGGGCCAGACTTCCTTCGTGGACATCGTGATTTCTCTGGAAGTCGCTTGGGATAGGTTGGAAACGCGGAACTTTCACCCATGTATCTTGTAAACCTGGAAACCGTGCCTTACCCAGAGGCCCTGGAACTGCAACACCGCATCGTCAATGCCCGTAAGAAAGGGAAAGGTGAGGACGTCCTGCTTCTGCTGGAACATCCGCCCGTGTTGACGCTGGGAAGACGAGCCACGGAAGAAAACATCGTGGCTTCCCCCGAATTGCTCACCCAGATGGGCATTCAGGTTCACCGCGTGGAGCGTGGAGGGGAGGTTACCTATCACGGCCCCGGACAATTGGTCGGCTACCCTATTCTCGACCTGCGCCGCTTGCAAAAGGACATACGAAAATACATGCACAGTCTGGAAGAAGTGCTCATCCGCACACTGGCCGATTTTGGGATCGCCGGTGAACGCATCGAAGGCGCTATAGGCGTGTGGGTGACCGAGCGCGACTGGGCGCCGGCCCTCCGCCGTGACCTGACAGACGCCGGCCTACATGCTGCATCCGGCACAGAGGCCGTACGACAGAACAAGATTGCTGCCCTGGGCGCTCGCATCGAGCAATGGATTGCCTACCACGGATTCGCTTTGAACGTACAACCCAACTTGCACCATTTCGACCTGATCATACCTTGCGGAATCCGCGACCGGGGCATAACTTCCATGCAGGCAGAACTGGGAAACAGTGTGTCCATGAAAAACGTTCGAGAGCGCGTGGCCGAACACTTTGCCGAAATCTTCGAAGTCTCTCTTCTTCCGGTTGACCTGCCATCGCTCTTGGCCCAACTGGAAACCTGACCTCGATGGAGAAAACCGCTTGAATCAGACCAAGTTTATGGTGGGATTGAATATGGTGCGCGGCATCGGGCCGGCCCGTATGCGCACTTTGCTGAACCACTTTGGCAGCGCCGAAACCGCCTGGCTGGCCAATGAGGGAGATCTGCTGGCAAGCGGCCTGCCAAAAGGGGTCATCGAAAACATATTGCGGCTGCGATCTGGCGTGGACCTGGATCGCGTGATGGAGAAACTGGAGAAGCGGGCGATTGCCGTGCGGACATGGGAAGACCCGCGCTATCCGAAATTGCTTCGCGACATAGCGAACCCGCCCCCGGTGATATATGTGCAAGGCCAATTGCGTAACGATATCGAGTGGGCCGTTGCGGTTGTGGGCACACGCCGGGCTTCAAGCTATGGCAAAGAAGCTGCCCGGCGACTTTCCACCGACCTGGCCCGCAACCAGATCACCGTGGTCAGCGGCCTGGCCAAAGGCATTGACACGGTGGCGCATAGCGCCACACTGGACACCGGAGGACACACCATCGCCGTGCTCGGTTGCGGCCTGGACTACATCTACCCGCCGGAAAACAGGGCCCTTGCCGCCCGGATTGTCGAACAGGGGGCGCTGATCAGCGACTATCCCCTCGGTATGCCCCCGGAAAGCGGCAATTTTCCGCCCCGCAACCGGATCATAAGCGGCCTATCCCTGGGAACGGTTGTGGTGGAAGCAGGCCAACGTAGCGGCGCGTTGATCACCGCCTCCTACGCCCTGGAGCAAGGCCGCGAAGTCTTTGCCGTACCCGGCAACATCTATAATCGAGGCAGCAAGGGCACCAATCGCCTGATTTTTGAAGGCGCCCACCCGGTGTCAGACGTTCGTGACATACTGGAATGCTTGAACCTAAACATGGTGGAGGATCACCAAATTGCCCGCCAGATATTGCCGGCAAACGAGACAGAAGAACGGTTGCTGCAACACATCTCTGCAGAACCCGTCCATGCCGACGAACTTGGCCGGCAAAGCAACCTCCCCGCCGCTACCATAACCAGCGCCCTGACCGTCATGGAACTCAAAGGAATGGTGCGGCACGTGGGGGGGATGAAATATGTGCTGGCCCGCGAAAACCAAGAGCCCTACCGAGTCTAACGATCAGCCGCCCGAGATATAGCTTTATGTTGGAAATTGGTGAATGTCATTTTTGTAAGGAGTATGCGTAATGCCGATCTACGAATACCAGTGCTCAGTTTGCGGAATTCATTTCGAACAGTTTCAGCGTGTAGATGATGATCCAGCCAGTGTCTGCCCCAACGGCCATGCCGGAGTACGTCGCATTTACTCGCCGGCCGGTATCATCTTTAAGGGTTCGGGATTTTATGTGACGGACCATCCCAAGAACAATGGCCGTCGTGGTGCAACCCCGGCGACGAGCAAGGCAGAGACGACCGGAAAAAAAGAGGCCGGAGAATCGAAAAAAACGGACACAAAGAAAGAATCGCCCCCCGTCAAAGAGAGCACCTCAAGGCAATGAACGGCGTGGAGGCTCGCTCCGCCATGGCCCGTTGAACAGAGGCAAATACAACCTGGCCATACCTTTCCATAGAACGTGGAGCAACGATAGTACGAGGTGGGAGTGGGGCGGTGCGCGCCCCCTCATCGATCTGCGGGAATGCCTCGCCCCCACAAGGCGGTGGCCCGCACTTTTGCGGCATACCCCCGCTCGAGGATTGTTTTGACTATGGGCTGAAGTATGTTATAATTCACCAGCATCTCCAAAGGTTGACAAAGAAGGGGGATATTGGTGAAAGACAGTTCTGTATCGCTGCTGGGTGTAGACGAAGCACGCAATTTCATACTGGAACACATCCACCCACTGCCTGCCGAGGAAGTTTTCTTGTTAGATGCCCTGAATCGGGTATTGGCGGAAAGCGTAACCGCCGGTGACAGCATTCCTCCCTTCGACAACTCGGCCATGGACGGGTATGCCGTACTTGCCGACGATGTTGCAGACGCCACCCTCGAAAACCCCGTCACCCTCTCTTTGATCGGCAGCGTGGCCGCCGGCGCAGTCCCCGAGCGGACCGTTACCCGAGGGACAGCCATGCGCATCATGACCGGCGCGCCCATACCGGCCGGGGCCACGGCAGTCGTCCGCTTTGAAGATACGGACGAAGGCCGGAAAGGGGCCACCGAAGGCCGGGTGCGCATTTTCCACGCTGTGCCACAGGGGCATAACATCCGTTTGGCAGGCGAAGATATCCGCGCCGGGCAGACGGTCTTGCGGCAAAACACCCTGCTTCGCCCCCAAGAAATCGGCGTGCTGGCGGCCTTGGGACGCAGTCACGTCGCCGTGTACAGACGCCCGCGCGTGGCTATCCTGGCCACCGGCGACGAGCTGGTCGGTCTAGGCGAAGCGGTGCAGCCAGGCCAAATCCGCAACAGCAACGAATATAGCAACGCTGCCCTGGTCGCCCAATACGGGGGAATCCCCATTTGCCTGGGCATCGCCCGCGATAACGTGGCCGATTTGACGGCAAAGATTCACCAAGGGCTGGCCGAGAACGTGGACCTGTTCCTCACATCAGCCGGAGTCTCCCTCGGCGATTACGACATCGTGAAGAATGTGCTTGCCACCGAAGGAGAGATGCACTTCTGGCAGGTACGCATCAAACCGGGAAAACCCTTGGCGTTCGGGCAAATACAGGGTGTGCCGCTCCTGGGCCTGCCGGGAAATCCGGTATCCTCCATTGTTGCGTTCGAAGTTTTCGCGCGACCGGCGATTCTACGGATGGCCGGCCACACGCATCTCGAGAAACCAAGACTACGCGCCGTGTTACAGGAAGCCGTCACCAACAGCGGCCGGCGTCACTACATGCGAGCCGTGGTCTCCCGTACCGGCGATCAATACTTTGTGACCACACGCGGCAGCGGTGTAAACGTACAGGGCTCGGGCATTCTCTCCTCTCTGATTTGGGCAAACGCACTCGTGATCGTACCGGAAGACGTTACACACATCCCGGCCGGCACGCCAGTCGAGGTCGAGATGAATGGGCCCGTCGTGGCACAGCCAGGCCACGACCCTAAGATTTCGTAATGCACAAAGGAGTTGTAGATGGCTAGACGCAAAGTTGCACATCCACGGAAAAAAGAAGCAACGTCAGAAGGGCCTTTTGGCCGGCGGGAGATTCTGCTGGCCGGCGGGGGAGCAGTCGTCATCGTGGCCCTGATTATCTTCTTTGCAAGCGGGCTGTTTCGTTCAAATTCGACCGCTCCATCGAGCAGCCAGACCCCTGTCGTCGAATCGGCGGGACGCACACTTGGGCCGGCAGACGCACCGGTCACCGTGGTAGAGTTCTCCGACTTCCAGTGACCGTACTGCGCACAATTCGCCCGTGGGGCGGGAAAGCAAATCGAAGAGACCTACGTGAAAGAAGGAAAAGTGCGTTTCGTCTACAAAGACTTCATTATTATCGGCGAAGAGTCGACCTGGGCAGCAGAGGCGGCCCGCTGCGCCGGAGATCAAGGTCACTTTTGGGATTATAAAGACAAGCTCTTCGACAACCAGCAGGGCGAGAATCGCGGCGGTTTCTCGAAGCCCAATCTCAAACGCTTTGCCACAGAGCTTGGCCTGAATGCAGACTCGTTCAATCAGTGTCTCGACTCAGACAAATATCGGAACGAGGTGCAGCGCGAAACCGCAGAAGGACGAAGCCTGGGGGTACGCGGCACGCCATCAATCTTCGTCAACGGCCAGATGGTCACCGGTCCTTCGTTTGAGCAAATCCGAGCGGCCATCGAAGCGAACCTGTCGACGGGCTCCTGAGAAACATGGAAACACAAGAGGCCAGTGATTCCTCCCGGTTCGCAACGGGGGCATTTCCGCTGCTGGCTGCATTGGGTCTGGCCGTATCATTATATCTCTGGTACGTTCACGTTTCGGGCACAACAGCTCTTTGCGTGGGCGTGGGGGGGTGCGAAACCGTAAATGCCAGCCGGTACGCAGAACTGGGCGGCATTCCGGTGGCCTCCTTGGGCGCACTCACATACCTGGGGTTGCTACTAGGCTGGTTCATCCGAGGGCGGTTGTCCGAGAACAACCGGGCGTGGCTGGCCCTGGCCATCTTTGTCGTCACTTTGATAGGCGTTCTCTTCTCGGCTTATTTGACCTACCTGGAGCTATTCGTAATCTACGCCATCTGTCCCTGGTGCGTCACATCAGCGGTGATCATTACGCTGCTATTTATCATCGCGGTGTACGAATTGCGCACCGTAGTGACCGGATAAGAATCCAACGATGCTGCCCAGAAGAACATTGCTGGAACAAGGATACTAACGGAGAAAATCATGACTTCAACGACACGTGGAATGTCCGCTCTGATCGCAACGCTCTTTGGCATCGGTGTAGTCTGCCTGTGCGGCGGGCTGGCCTTGCGCATAGGGATGAGCACGCTGGCCAGCGTGCAAAGCAACGTTAGCCCATCGGAGCAGGCTGCGCCGACCCCGGCGGCACAGCACCCCCTTTCCACTGCATCTCCCGTACCGACGAACGCGCCCTTGCCGACAAATACGGCGGTGGCCCAAGAGACTCCGGCACCTCTGCCCACGGCAACAACCCAGCCGGTTGTGCCCACAAGCACGCCGCAACAAAAAACCTACGTGGTGAAGCAGGGGGACACCTTGAGCAGCATCGCCCGCCAATTTGGGGTGACGGTGGATGCCCTGGCGCAGATCAATCACATCGCCAACCCCAACCAGCTACAGGTTGGACAAAAACTGATCGTTCCGTAAGGAGATTTGCCCTACAACTCTACAGCATTGCGGAAGTGTTCCAGCCGGCGAAGCTTTCCCCCACGCGAGAGTTCTATCGCAATCACATCGATTCGCCAAAAGACATCCTGGGTTCCCCACTCCTCGGCCAGGTAGAGTTGGGCCAGGGTGAGCAAACGCGCCTGCTTGGCAACGGTGACTGCCTCCTCCGGCAAACCGTAGCTACGGCTGCGGCGTGTCTTCACCTCGACAAAGACCAGGCAGTCGCCATCCTGGACCACGATATCCACTTCGCCCAGCCGGTGACCGCGCCAGTTACGGGCCAGGATTGTACAACCTTGCTGCTGCAAATACCTTGCCGCGATCTCCTCGCCGCGCGCGCCTACGCCCCTGTTGGTCACTTGTCCCACCTTTCCCCAAGACAAGCCGTTCAGAACCCTCGTTCTCGCTATTCTACGGCAGATTTCCGCGTTGTCAAACTTGCACACGCCCAGGGCGACCGCAAGGGATCGCCCCTACGTTCCATCGCCCAGGAATGGGGATTCCAGGGCTACGTCTGACCGTAGCGACGGATTGGGAATCCCGTCGCGTCCAGGCCGGCCCTTGACCAACGCAAAGCTTTGACGGACACCCGTTGAGGCGTTGCACCGGGAACATTTGACGAAAGTCGAGGGTTGGTGTATCATGACCGCACATAAACTCGGGAAAGTCTCTTCTCAACAAATAGGGGGAAAAGTCACGTTACCCGTGTCACCCTGAGCGAAAGCAAAGGGTCTCGTTCGCCGAAGACGAGATTCTTCGCTCCCGCGCAGCATGACAACCCTCTATCTCCCTCGAAAAGTTGAGAGGATCTCCGGGGAATATATCATTGAAAACCGGTTTCACAAAACACCGGTTGACCGCATTGTTCGGCATACGATGGAGCGAGTTATTGACTATGAACCCAATCGCCTTTCAAATAGGCCCGCTTGTCTTCCGATGGTATGGTCTCTTGATCATGATCGGAGCCTTGGCAGGAGCCTACGTCACCACTCTGGAAGCACGCCGCCACGGAGACGACCCAGACCACGTGTGGAACGCCTTGCTCGTTTGTCTGATCCTGGGTCTCGTTGGTGCAAGGCTGTACCACGTATTCTCCAGCCCGCAAGATTCCCAAATCGGGCTTCGCTATTACCTCAATCACCCGGCGGAGATCATCGCCGTCTGGCAAGGTGGGCTGGGAATCTTTGGTGCAATCACGGGGGGATTGCTGGGCCTGTACCTTTACACACGATACCAAAAACTTTCCCTCTTACATTGGCTGGACCTGGCTGCACCGGGCCTCCTTCTGGGACAAGCCATTGGCCGCTGGGGAAACTTCTTCAACCAGGAGTTGTATGGCTATCCGACCACCCAGCCCTGGGGAATCCCCATCGACCCGGCCCATCGCCTGCCTATGTTCGCCAGCCTGCCCATTGGCACACGCTTCCACCCTACGTTCCTGTACGAATCTTTGTGGAATCTGATGGCCTTCGCCATACTGCTGTTTATCCTGCACCGCTTTGCCAATCGCCTGCTTACGGGAGACGGCTTCTTGCTCTACATGATACTCTATCCCTTGGGACGCATAATCGTGGAGCAACAACGTCCGGATGCCTGGTTGACCGGTGGGATTCCCACTGCGCAGCTTCTTTCTGCTGCTTTCATCATCATTTCGTTGGCCCTGCTCGTGCTGCGCCACAAAAGACAGCAGCCGGTCGCTGAAAATCAGCATAGGAGATGAGCGGGCTTTCACCAGATAACGCTAATCGATAACATGAACCCAATAACTGACAAGATAACCCGCATCCTCAAGTTGGAGCAAGAAAAAGGTTGCCAAGACACGGCAGTGATCGGTGGATTGGAATCATTCATCCAGCGGTGGAAAGATGACGTAACCAAAAGCCACCCGGACCAAGAAACCGCTGAGCTGGCAAAATTTGTGGCCGACCGGTTGAGCGACTATGCCTCACGTGAGGTACCCGCGCGCACCGATGCCATCAAACAAGTTATGGACCGTCTGCGCAAAGTCCCCCAGCGCGAAGGAAAACCGGCTCCGCGCACAGCGCCGCCTCGTCACCGTTCCAAGCGGCCCGCGCAACGCCCCCAAAACCTGGAAATGCCCATCCAATCGCTCAGCGGCATAAGCGAGACGTACGCCCGCCGGCTGGCCCGCCTGGGAATCAAAACAGTTCGCGACCTGCTCTTTCACTTTCCCCATCGCTATGATGACTACAGCGCCCTGAAACAGATCAGCGCCCTGATGTATGGCGAAGAAGTGACCATCAGTGGGGCCGTGCAACGGATCACCAACCGGCAAAATCGCCGCGGCATCATCATCACCACCGGCATCATCAGCGACGGCACCGGACAAATTCAAGCCACCTGGTTCAACCAACCCTATCTCCTGAAAAGCTTGGCCCCCGGAAGAAAAATCGTGCTCAGCGGCAAAGTGGACGAATACCTGGGACGCCTCACCTTCCAGTCACCTACCTGGGAACCATTGGAGCGCGAACACATCCACACCGGCCGGCTGGTGCCGGTCTATCCGCTCACCGAAGGGATTGGCCGCCTTTGGATGCGCCGGCTGCTCAAGCGCGTAGTAGACCGGTGGGCAAGAGGGGTGCCGGACCCGCTGCCCCCGGCGATCCGGGAAAAATACAAACTGCTCGGCCTGGCCGAAGCATTGAAGCAAATGCACTTTCCAGACAACTGGGACCGCTTGGCCCAGGCACGCCGCCGTCTCTCCTTCGACGAATTCTTGTGGATCCAAATCGGCGTCCTGCGCCAACGCCGGCGCTGGCATGCCCAGACCGGACGTGCCATCACCGTGCGTCCAGAAATCGTGGAGACGTTTCAATCCACGCTGCCCTTCACCCTGACCGGAGCGCAACAACGCTCCCTGGAAGAGATTCTGCAAGACCTGGGCAAAGGGGAACCGATGAGCCGCCTCTTGCAGGGCGATGTTGGTTCGGGAAAGACCGTAGTCGCTGCAATCGCGCTGCTCGTCACCATGGCCGATGGCCTGCAAGGCGCGGTGATGGCCCCCACCGAAATCCTGGCCGAACAGCACTACAAGACCTTCACCAAATTGTTTGCCGAAAATGGCAAAACAAATTTGCCCTGCCCCACCCTGCGCCTGCTGACAGGAAGTTTGAGCAAGAAAGAACGCGAACTGACCCTTGCCGAAATCGAGGCCGGCAAAGCAAACATCGTCATCGGCACCCACGCCATCATTCAAAAAGGGGTCAACTTCCACGATCTGGGTATGGCGATCATCGACGAGCAACACCGTTTTGGCGTACAGCAACGCGCCCTGTTGCGGAGCAAGGGACATTATCCCCACATCCTGGTGATGAGCGCGACCCCCATTCCCCGCTCGCTATCCTTGACTCTATACGGCGACCTCGACCTCTCGGTCATCGATGAAATGCCGGCCGGCCGGCAGCAAACCACCACCAAGTGGTTGACGCCGCAGGAACGGGAGCGCGCCTACGCCTTTGTGCGCCGGCAAGTGCAAGAAGGACGGCAAGCATTTATCATCTGCCCGCTGGTCGAAGCCTCCGACAAGATCGAGGCCAAAGCCGCAGTCGATGAACATGCCCGCCTGCAAAAAGAGATATTCCCCGACCTGAAGCTGGGACTGCTGCACGGTCGGATGAAGGCCAACGAAAAAGAAGACACCATGCAGCGTTTCTACCGCCAGGAATTGGACGTTTTGGTCTCCACCTCGGTCGTGGAGGTCGGCATAGATGTGCCGAACGCTTCGGTAATGCTCGTGGAGGGAGCCGACCGTTTTGGCCTGGCCCAGTTGCATCAGTTTCGGGGGCGCGTTGGCCGGGGGGAGCACAAATCCTATTGTCTCTTGCTGTCCGACGCCTCGAGCACAGAAGCGGAAACCCGCTTGCGGGCACTAGAAGAGACCACCGACGGCTTTGCCCTGGCCGAGGTAGACATGGAAATGCGCGGCCCTGGCGAGTTCTTCGGCACCCGGCAGAGCGGCTTGCCCGACCTTCGTGTTGCCAAACTCAGTGACACGGATGTACTGGTAGAAGCCAGAGAAGCCGCCCAGGAGATCATTACCGCCGACCCTACCTTGTCCCGGCCAGAACACCGGTTGGTCGTCAAACAGGTGGATGCCTTCTGGCAACAATCAGCAGACCTAAGTTGAGCCAAGAAGACGATCATGCGGGTGATAGCGGGTCAGGTCGGAGGAATGCGACTCAAGTCGCCACGTGGCGTACATATTCGCCCGATGATGGACCGCGTAAGGGGGTCCCTGTTCAACATTCTTGATTCACGAGGCGGTCCGGGCAATCGTGTCTTGGACCTTTATGCCGGCACAGGAGCTGTCGGCATTGAAGCACTCAGCCGGGGGGCCACTGCGGCAGATTTCGTAGAGAGTCACCCGACCTGCTTCAAAACGATTCGCGAAAACTTGGAAAAAGCGCACTTTGGTGACCGTGGGCGGGTCTTTCGCTTGCGTGTGCAGCGCGTATTGAAACACCCGGAATTGCTCGCCCTGCCGTCCGGCGACATTCCGAAGTATGCGCTGGTAACAGTCACGCCACCCTATGCCGATACCGACATCGTGGAAGTGGCACAGGCCGTCGCACAGACGGAACTCTTGGCAGACAACGCCGTCGTCGTGGTGGAACATCCACGCACATTCGATATGCCCGCACAAATCGGCACCCTGGAACGGTTCCGTGAACGACGTTATGGAGCGACCGTACTGAGCATGTATAGTTCAGGCGACTGATACGGCAAAGTGCGTTGAAACGCACGATTTTGAGAACGATAGCAACCCGTTTCAACGGGTTTCGCGACAACTGGCGGGCAATTCATTGCTCGCCGAGGCTGAACAGTTACGAAAGAAGGAGATATTTTCCATCATGACTATCGCTGTCTATCCGGGAGCCTTTGACCCCATCACGAACGGACATATGGACATTGCCAATCGGGCTGCGGCCATTTTTGACCAGCTCATTGTCGCAGTGTATGCACGCCCGTCAAAGGATCTGCTCTTTACGACCCAAGAGCGCATGGAGATGGCTCAAAAAACATTCCGCAATGTGCCAAACATCACGGTAGAAAGTTATGACCAATTGACAGTTGACTATGTCCGCAATCGCGGCGGACAAGTCATCGTCCGGGGCTTGCGGGTTGTATCGGACTTCGAGCTCGAATTCCAGATGGCCCTGATGAACCGCAAGCTGGCTCCCGATTTGGATGTAGTCTGCTTGATCACCAGCCTGGAGCATTCGTTCTTGGGGTCGGGCATCGTAAAAGAAGTCGCCATGCTGGGCGGTGCAATCGAGCCGTTCGTCCCGCCCCACGTTGCCCAGGCGCTCCAGGCGAAGTTTGCCAAACTGGGGAAAGCCAGTAACGACAAAGTTCCCATCGTCTCCCTGGGAACGGCCTAAACTAGAGCGCGGCGGCATGTTGCTCTGCTTGAATTTGATGCCGAGCAACCAAACTGTACCATTGGGGCTGTGCCCCACATACCGTCATACAGGAGGAGAAAAATAGACATCCTGTTCTTGGTGGACCGTTTAGAAGAACTGGTCAATAGCGCGTGGCAAGTACCTACAACCAAAAGCGTGGTGGTTAGCCAAGAGCGGTTCATGGATTTGGTGGACCAGGTGCGCTTGGCCATTCCCGCCGAAATTCGTCACGCGCAGCGTGTACAACAAGATAGAGAACGAATCCTGGCCCAAGCAAAAGAAGAGGCCCGTCGGATTGCCGAACAAGCGGCCGAAGAAGCCAGCAAACTGGCAGATGAGCAGCCCCTTACCCAGCAAGCCAGAGCTCGCAGCGAACAAATCATTGCCAAAGCCTACGAAGAAGCAGCGTTCATGCGCCGTGAATCAGATACTTACGCTCTGGACACACTGAAAAATCTCCAAACACAGTTGCAGGCCATCGAAAAACAGGTTCAGAATGGTATCGAACTCCTGCAGATAGGCCTGCACACCGACGAGTCCGACGAGGTGTAACACAAAACGAGCAGTTTGTCGGAGAAAGAATAAGGGGACACAGATTTTCCGATGATTTGGCCTGAACATCTGTGTTTCTCTGTGAGAATCTGTGTCCTAATAAGAAGAAAACAGACCTCTCCGACAGCCTGCTAGGGGGAGTAAGGGCGAGGCATTCCCCTTGGCGAGAATCCTTCCTTACGCTATAAAGCACGCGAAGGAGATTTGCCCCCCTCATGGGCCTGCGGGGATGCCTCGCCCCTACAAGGCGGTGGCCCACAATTTTGCGTTACACCCAGTCCGACGACAATACTTGACAGATTCGGACGGGTATCATATAATGCGCTTCAATATTGGACAGTTGCTCAAACAGCCAGTAGGGGCTGTCCGGCATTATACTGTAGATGAAGATATGTCCTGGTTGGAGCCCGAGGCACACTGCTCCTCTACCTTGCAGGGCAAGATTTCGTTGCTACGCGTAGTCGACGGCATCCTCTGCATAGGCGATCTGACTTGCCAGGTGGAATTGGCTTGTGGCCGGTGTCTGGAGCCATATTCTCAAGAAGTAAACTTCACATTTGAAGAAGAGTTTCACGAAGTTGCACAAGCTTTGGACGACGAGGACGTCGAAGACCCATCCCTTTTCCTTGTCGAACAAAACATTTTGGATGCTTCGGAGGTGGTGAGGCAGAATCTGTTGCTGGCGTTTCCGACCCGCCCGCTATGCCGCCCCGATTGCAAAGGCTTGTGTCGTTCCTGCGGAGAAAACCGGAACCTGCGCACGTGTGACTGTCCGCCCGAAGAGGGTGATCCACGCTGGGCAGCCCTGCGTAAGTTGCGAGAAGAATAGTCGTTATGCACATCGACGGGGTGCCATCTTCATACCCTGTACGACAATCAGAAATACGAAGAAGGAGTATCTGTAATGGGTGCATTACCAAAACGAAAAATCTCAAAAGGACGCCGCGACCGCCGGCGTAGTCACGATGCGTTGCAGCGCACGCAAATGGTCTCGTGTCCGCATTGCCATGAGTTTCACCTTCCCCATCACATCTGTCCACATTGCGGAACGTTTCGCGGGGTCAAATACATTGCGGGTGACAAAGAAGAGTAGACCTTGGGCGTAGGGCAGCCCTGCCCAACAAGCCTGTGAAGATTCTCCACCTCTACAAGGATTACTATCCCGTCCTGGGAGGCATCGAGAATCATATTCGACTGCTGGCCGAGGGTCAGGCCGCTCGTGGCCACGACGTCACCGTGCTGGCGACCAATCGGGGGCTGCGCACCACCACCGCAAGGCAAGGGGGCGTACGCGTGATCAAGGCCGGCCGGCTGTTGACCGTCGCGCGGGCCCCCCTCAGTCTCGCCTTCCCCCTTTTCCTGGCCCGGCAACGGCCCGACATCGCACACCTGCACTTTCCGTACCCTTTTGGCGAGGTCTCCCACTTGCTCCTGGGACGGGCCCGGCGTACGGTAATCACCTACCACAGCGATGTCGTCCGCCAGAAAGGCTGGCTGCGACTCTATCGCCCGTTCCTCACCCGCGTGCTGGATCGCGCCGACCGGATTATTGCCACCAGTCCACCCTACATCGAAAGCTCTCCGTACCTGCGTCCGCGTGCCGGCCGTTGCACGGTGATCCCTTTGGGAATAAACCTGCAACGCTTCCAAACCTTGAACCCCACTCTCGTGCAATCGCTTCGCGCGCGCTACGGCACCGCCCCCTCCCCCGGCACGTCCGACTATCCGCTGCTCCTTTTCGTCGGCCTGCTGCGGTACTACAAAGGCCTATCGTACCTGCTGCAAGCGATGACGCACATCCGCGCACGGCTGCTCGTCATTGGCGAAGGCCCCATGGAAAACGAATGGCGCCGGTTGGCCGAAGCGTTGGCGATCGCGGACAAAGTACGCTTTCTCGGCCAGATACCGAACGAGCAACTGCCCGCCTTCTACCATGCCGCGGACCTGTTTGTCCTGCCGGCCACCCATCGCAGCGAAGCATTTGGGCTTGTGCAGGTCGAAGCGATGGCAGCCGGCCTCCCCATCATCTCCACCGAGCTGGGAACCGGCACCTCCTGGGTCAACCAGCATGACGAAACCGGCCTTGTCGTCCCCCCCCGTGACGCACCGGCGCTGGAGAAAGCCATCAGCACCCTACTTTCTGACCCAGACCGCCGGCACCGGATGGGACAAGCCGGCCGCAACCGTGCCCAGCGGGAATTCTCCCACACGGTGATGACCGGACGAGTCCTCGCCCTCTACAAGTCGGTGCTGGCCGGGGAGCTGTAGGGGCCCACGCTTTTGCGGCACACCCGCGGGCTTGACTTGCCAATTCTCCTCAAATGCGCTAAGATACGATGGCGATAACTTCCACGCAACAGGGTAACGTTCACGGAGCAAGAGCATAAGGAATACAACCCATGCAGACAAAATTGAGCGTTTACTGCGAACGTGTCATTGAAGCCGGTTGGTTGGCCTCTCTCATTATTGTGCCCCTCTTCTTCGATGTCTATACAGAACGCGTCTTCGAAGAAGACAAGACCCCCTTGTTGCGCTCCATTGTCCTGCTGATGATCGCCGCCTGGATCATCCGGCGGTTGGAAGAAAACAGAAACAGTGCCCCCGCGCAAGAGGGCCGGCCGAGCCTCTGGCAACGTATAAAAGAGACGCCGATTCTCTTGCCTACGCTCATCCTGGCCAGTGTGTACGTCCTTTCCACCGCTCTTTCCATCGTGCCGCGAGTTAGCTTGTGGGGAGCTTACATCCGGCGGCAGGGGCTGTATAGCAACCTCTCCTACATCGTCATCTTCCTGCTCTTGCTGGACACGCTGCGCACGCGCGACCAATTGAATCGCCTGATCACCATCATCATCCTGACCAGTCTGCCGGCCTCTCTCTATGGCGTGGTGCAACACTACGGGCTAGATCCGTTGCCTTGGGGAGGGGACGTGATCACCCGTGTCTCCTCCGTTGCCGGCAACCCCATCTTCATCGCCGCCTACCTGATCATGGTCGTGCCCCTGACGCTGGTTCGGGTGCTGGAATTGTTCCGCCGCCTGATCACGGACGAGAGCGACGATGCCATGATTGGGCCGGCCTTGCTGGCCGGTGCATATCTCTTCCTCTTGCTGATACAATTGATTACCATCATGTTCAGTCAAAGTCGCGGGCCCTGGCTGGGACTGGGGGCCGGGCTCCTCTTCTTCGTCCTGATCTATGCGTTGCGGCAGCGCGTGCGCTGGCTCACACTCAGCGCCATCGCCCTGACAATCGCCGGCAGCCTCTTCCTGGTAACGTTCAACCTGCCCAACACGCCCCTGGAGCCACTCCGCGAAACGCCATACATCGGCCGCCTGGGGCAAATCTTCCAAACGGAAACCGGGACGGGCAAGGTGCGCGTGTTGATTTGGGAAGGGGCCGTACAACTGATTACGGCGAACCCTTTGCGGATGGTCACCGGCTACGGGCTGGAGGCCATGTACGTCGCCTATAACCCCTACTATCCGCCCGACCTGGCCCACGTCGAGGCGCGAAACGCCTCTCCCGACCGGTCCCACAACGAGACTTTCGACTCTCTTGTGACGACCGGGTTGCTCGGCTTTGCAGCCTACATGTTCCTCTTCGGCAGCCTGATCTACTATGCCCTGCGTTGGCTGGGCATGGTACAAACGGAGAAACACCGCAACGCTTTCATCGGGGCCTGGGTGGGGGGAGGGCTGATTGGAGCCATTCTCCCCTGGTTTCTGGATCACAGCTTCCGCTTCCTGGGGGTCGGGTTGCCGGCGGGCATTGCCACCGGCATCATCTTATATTTGATCACCTATGCGCTCTTGCACCTCGACTACCAACCGCCACCCGCCAGTCGCTACAACTTGCTGCTCCTGGGACTTCTGGCCGGGGTGATTGCCCATTTCATAGAAATTCACTTCGGGATCGCCATCGCGGCCACACGGACATACTTTTGGACATACGCCGCACTCATCGTACTGATCGGTGTGCCCCTGATCCGCGAAGCTGAACCGGTACGCACAGCCCCGGCCGCACCTCCCCGGCCGGCACAGAAGCGGGCCAAACGAAGACGCCGCAGGAAAGACAAACAGGCCCCACGATCCTCTCGCGTCGCCCGGGCCCAAACGAATTGGCACAAGACGACACTCCCACTCTCCTTGCTGATGGGCCTGATCTTGATCGTCATTGTGTTCGATTTCGTTTCTCCACAGTTCCACATATCTGCCAAAAACTACATCATGCTTTGGATGTTCATCGGTGTTTGGGCAGTAGCCGGCCTGATCGTTATCTCTGAACGGGGGGAGGGCGAAGAAAGCAACGCATGGTGGCAACGTTCGATGTTATACGCGGGGGTCACACTAAGTATCCTGCTGATCTACTTGCTGATCCACCTGGCCTGGATACGCCAACCCGTAGCCGGAACGCTGACTTTGCAACGTGTCGTCGCCATGACCGGGCACCTGGCAAACGTCGTGTCACTCCTGTACCTCTTCGTCTTTATGCTGATACTGCTCATCGCCGGGGCTATGCTCACGAATCGCTACCTGCCTGCTGCGTTCGTGCGGCAGCAAATGAGTTTCGCCTACCCCGTCATCGCCCTGGTGGTGCTCCTGCCGCTCATCGTCACCCTCAACCTGAACATCAGTCGCGCCGACATCTTTAGCAAGCAGGGCAGTGCCTATGAACGAAACAACGCCTGGGATGGCGCCATCGTCCTCTTCCAGAAAGCCCTCGATCTGCAACCGCACCAGGATCGCTACTTCTTGAATCTCGGTCGGGCCTATCTGGAAAAGAGTCGAGCGGCAAAAGACGAGACAGAGCGCCAGAGTCTGCTGCAAAAAAGCCTGGATGTTCTGCTTCGAGCACAACGTACCAGCCCGTTGAACACCGACCACACCCGCAACCTGGCCTCACTGTACCGGGCATGGAGCGAGATGAGCAAAGACCCGCAAGTCCGCGAAGAAAAGTGGCAGAAGGCCGACCAATACTATGCCAAAGCGCACAAACTCAGCCCACACAACGCCCAGATTCTGAACGAATGGGCCTCACTTTACATAGGTCACAAAGATTATGATCAGGCGCTGGAGAAATTACAGCAATCCTTGGATCTCGATCAGGAATATGTAGACACGTACCTCCTGTTGGGAAACGTCTACCTGGCCCAAAACAAATTTCCAGACGCCGAGACGGCCCTGCGTACGGCCACGAAGATCGCCCCCAAGTCTCTACAAGTCTGGAGCGCCCTGGGCTACGTCTACTCGCGGGAAAACAAGGTACAAGAAGCCATCGCTGCTAACGAGACCGCCCTGACGATCAATCCCCGTGATTTCATCAGCCATCGCAACCTCGCCCTGCTCTACCAAGGCACCGGCGACATTTCCCGGGCCCTGCAAGAGGCCCAGGCCGCGCTTTCTGTGGCACCCGACAAGGAGAAACAGGCGATACAAGGGTTCATTGCCCAGCTACAGGCCCAGATTGCCAGCCCCCAGGGAGGGGGTTCGTGACCCACCTCATGCTGGTATTTGCCGCTGCGCTGATGCTGGCCGCCAGCGGCACACCGGTTGCGCGCAGATTAGCCCTCCGGCTGGGCATCATAGACCGGCCCACCGCGCGAAAGTTTCACCAAACACCCATCCCGTTGCTCGGAGGGGTTGCCATCTATGCCAGCGTAATCGGGGCCTTGCTCGTTTTCGAGGATCGCTTCTACGTCGCCCAACTGGCCGGCATCGCCCTGGGCGCTACCGCTATCTCCTTCTTCGGAATCTGGGACGACCGGCGGGGGCTTTCCCCGCTGACCAAACTGCTGGCCCAGATTGCGGCCAGCCTCATTCTGATCGTTTCGGGCGTACAAGTGCTGCTCCCCATCCCCCAAATCGCCAACCGTGCGATTACGGTTCTGTGGGTGGTGGGCATCACCAACGCCTTCAACCTCCTGGATAACATGGACGGACTGGCCGGCGGGGTGGGCGCTGTTGCCGCCACGTTTTTTCTGCTCCTGGCAGCGATCAGTGGCCAATACCTGGTGGGCAGCCTGGCGGCGGCGGTGCTGGGAGCCTGTCTCGGATTCTTGCTCTACAACTTCAATCCGGCCAGCATTTTCATGGGCGATACCGGCAGCCTATTCTTGGGATTCTTGCTGGCCGCCGTAGGCATCAAACTCCGTTTTCCGGCAAATTCGCCCGTCGTGACGTGGATGATCCCCCTGCTCGTGCTGGGCGTGCCCCTTTTCGATACGACGCTGGTCGTCATATC
Organism: Chloroflexota bacterium; assembly: GCA_013151955.1. Taxonomy (GTDB): domain Bacteria; phylum Chloroflexota; class Anaerolineae; order Ardenticatenales; family JAADHH01; genus JAADHH01. The sequence goes on along the minus strand of JAADHH010000003.1, from coordinate 2,850 downwards.
GCGTCTCCGCAAGGGTCTCAATCCCTTCACCACCCCCGGCAAAGACCACGTCTCCCATCGCTTGGTACGCATGGGCTGGACGCGCCGGGAAGCGGTCATGGCCCTCTACTTGGTCGGCGGAGCCTTGGGATCGTTGGCCATCTTCGTCAGCCAGGCCGGCGTCATCGAAGCCTACGCGGTCGCCGCCATCGCCGTCGCTGCCGGCCTGGGCGGACTGTTTCGCCTGGAGCAAATCGCGTGACCGCAGGAGAGACCATCACCCCCTAGCGCCGGTATCCTATTTGCAGGATAAACACAGATTTTCCGATCACTCGGCCTGAACATCTGTGATTCTCTGTGAGAATCTGTGTCCTAATCAGAAGAAAACAGACCTCTCCGACAGCCTGCTAGCCCCCCTCCCCGGGCGGCTGACAGTGGGGGCAGATGTGCGTGCCACGTCCCCCCACGACCAACCGTTCGATAGGTCGCCCGCAACGGGGGCAGGGCTGTCCTGTCTGCCGGAATACGAGCAAACTGTCCTGGTTTTCCCCCGGTTTTCCGGTAACCGTGCGGTAATCGTCCAGGGTTGTGCCCCGGTTTTCCAGGGCCAGGGTAAGCACCCGCCGTAGCGCGTGGAACAACGCGGCACCTTCGTCCGGCGAAAGTGTATTCGCGTGCCGCTGCGGATGCAGCCCGGCCAGGAACAACGCCTCGTCCGCATAGATGTTGCCAATGCCGGCGATGAACCGCTGGTCGAGCAAGAGGGGTTTCAGCATCATTTTCCGGCCGGCCAGAAGGTTTTGCAAATCGTCCACCCGAAAAGTTTCGTCCAAAGGTTCGGGGCCGAGCTTGCCCAGGATCGAGTCGGGGTCTGCCGTAAGGTATACGCGGCCAAACTTGCGCATGTCGTGAAATCGGAGCTGCCGCCCATCGCCAAGATCGAACGAGAGGCGGAGATGTGGCATCGCCGCCTCCGAAGCCGGCGCCAGATACAACCGCCCGGTCATCCGCAGATGGATGAGCAGCGTCTCTGCGCCGGACAGATCGAGGCGCAAAAACTTTCCCCGGCGCGTTACAGTCTCCACGGTCTGGCCGGTAAGCCGCGCGCGGAACGATGTCTCATCCGGGCAGGCCACCGTACGGGCCCAAAACAGGTGTACGCCGGTGAAAGTTTGGCCGGGTAGGTGGGCCCGCCTTAGGTCACGGGCTACCGTTTCTACCTCAGGCAGTTCTGGCATTGCGAATCGTATCCGTTCGCCCGGCCACGCCCACGCTCATCGCTTCACAACCGGTAAATACACGCTGTGCAGTGCAGTCACAATGGTGACGCTGCCCGACTGCAAGGTCGGCGTCTGGGGAGTGCCTTGGTCGTCCGTGGTCCGGCTGCTAATAAAACTGAGCGCGCTGCCCGAACCGCTGCCGGAAGCCACAAACGTTATGGTGGCCAGCTTGCCACTGCCGTTGGGGCCGGCAGCCGAGCCAAAACTAAACCCACCGAAAGAGATTCTGCCAGCGGCAGAATCGATGCTGGGGCCAACCGGTACGGCAGCCCGCCCGGTCGATCCAAGAAAGTCGCCGAGCACGGCCGTACTTGCTTGCAAGACTGCCGGGTCATAGGAAAGCACAAACTCGAAGCCACCGAGCTTGCTGGCATTATCCACCATCACGTCCACGGTGAAGGATGAACCCTGGTACACCGACTGGGATGCCGGCGAGAGACGCATATTCGTCGTGGCGGCAATGGTAGCATCCCCGCTGTTCGCTTCGGCGGCAGTCCCCAGGGGGGACGAAAAGCGAAGAGAAACAGAGGGAAAGACAATGAAGAGAGCAACGAAGATTGCTCCCACAAACAAAAAAGTTTTCCAGGTCTTCAACATTTCTTTATAATTCTCCTTCTTGGGCGACTGTCGCCCAAGAAGTTCGACTGCTCAGAGAAGTCGAACTTCTAAAATGGGAACAATTTCTAACAAGAGCGCAGGCCCCACTGCGAGGCGATGATCATTACGTCCGCGAGGTTTATGGCGTCGTCTGTATTCAGGTCATAGTTGGGCACAAAGTTCTGCCCTCCCATTGTACTATGCCAGTGTGCAGAAAGCAAATTCATGTCCGCACTGTTCACCGCACAATCTTGATTTACGTCTCCGGTCAAAGGCGGCTGCACGGTCACCGAGCTGCCATAGGCCGCCGCAGAAATTGGATTTCCCAGAATATCGGTAAGGACCATTTTGCTAAACCCCAAAGCGGTGCTTCCGCTACCCTGGGGCACAAGGGTAATTGTGACCAGGAGGCCGTTGCCGGATGGGCCGGCCTGCGTCCCAAAGCTGGCGGCACCTATATGCAACGTGCCGCCCACATTGTCAATCGTCGGCCCGACCGGAAATACCGTACGGCCCGTGCTGCTCAAGAACGAACCCATCGTGGCTGACGTGACATGCACGACGGCAGGGTTATACGTCATCACAAACTCAAAGCCTCCCAGGTTGGAGATGTTCTGCACCGAGAGGGTGACGGTCAAGGATGTCGCGCTGGGGCTTATGATTTGGGATGGTGGCTGCAAGGAGACCGTGGGACTTCCCTGAGCGTGGGCAATCGAGGCCGTCACGAACAAAATGAATGTGAGCAGCACACCCCCCAGTTTCCGGTAAACTTCCTTACTCATTTGCTTTCATCCTAACCTGGCCGGGCCAGAACCAAAAAGTTTTCCCGCCACGAATTGCCTGAATTAACACGAAAAAGAAATTTTCGTGGCAAAAATTTTCTTGCATAAAAGGTATCTTCTCGTAACTACTCAGTCTTTAGGTGCCAGGCACTTGTGAAAGTCCTCTCGCCTGAACGTGACAAGGCATGTAGACGAATGTTGGCTTTGAGACA
>JAADHH010000061.1 GCA_013151955.1 Chloroflexota bacterium | reverse complement strand
GTGTCTGCTAGAAGTTCGACTTCTGTCAGAAGTCGAACTTCTTCTCTTCTTCTCGGGCGTACTCCCCAGGCATTTGCTGCGCATGTCCCTTCTCTCCGTGTGTTTGACCTGCCGCCAGCTTCGTGGTACAATGCCAGATATGGGAGAGCCGGGAGGGAAAATGCCTGAGAACACAAGCAAACAGATACCCCTACGATGCAACCCTCTGTGCCGGCAGGCTGGACCGGTGTTTTGCTGGACAGCTTCGTGGATTTATTAGCCAGCAAGATGGTAGCTCTGGTGGAGCGGGGTGCACCACGAGACTTTCGCGACATCTATACCCTGTGCCAGGCCGACCTGACAACACCTGCTCAGTGTTGGCAGCTTTGGCGGCAACGTCAGCAATTGGCAGGCAGTGACACCGATGCCAATCGCGCTCACCTGGCGATTGAAACGCACCTGACGCGCATTGCTCAACATCGCCCCCTGGAACAGATTGTAGACCCTGTTCAGCGATTGGCTGCTGAACAGGTGCGTGCTTGGTTCCGAACGGAGTTCCTCCATGCCCTCGTGGATTGACGGTGCCCTCTATCCCGATACCGAGCCACCAGAGGAAATCCGAACCCTGGCAGATCGGATTGATTTTCTGGCGCGACTGTGCGCCGCCTGGGACTTCGGTCTGTTGCCAGATGCAGAAACCGTGGCCGAAATACGTCGCCCGACATGGCGTGAAGCCGTAGACGATTGCCGCCTGTTGACCTCACCCGCTTATCATCTGCTGCGCTCTTGGCACGGCTTGCCGGCGTTGCCCTATCTGGGGCAACAACTGGCTTACATTCGCGACGACCCCAATCTGGCTTACGTCTGACGGCCGGTTTGATAAACTGCTCATCACTTTACCGATACCAAGCGCAGGTTGTCCAGGTAAAGGGTGCGCGGGCCGAGTCGCCAGAAGTGATCGTTGTTCTGGTAATCGGTCTGCTGGGTGACGGTTTCCGGGCCGATGCTGAGCCAGATCACGTGGGTCAGGTCTACGCTGGCGGCCACTTCGGCCATGGGCAGGATGACGTGGCGGGTGCTGCGTGGCAACAACTTGATTTCCCCCCCGGTTAGCGGATACCAGCCATCGGCATTATCGCCAACACTGACGGTCAACATGGTGTAGAAGTCACTCTCGTTGTAAACGTCGAACTCCAGTGCGGTGTAATGGCTCCAATCGGCGGTGGGGAATGTGCCGGTGGCTGCCTCTGCCTCGTCGCCGGCCTGGGCCTGGGCGAGATCATCATCGAACACGACCTTCAATGCCCTGCCCCCATCGGTTGCGTGGTCAGGCACGATCTGAAAACTGAGCGTGCTCGCAAATTCCCACCAATCGAGTTCGTCCACGGACTCGAAGGAGTAGAGCAGCGTTGACGTTTCGGTCACGTGGGTCAGGGAAACGTTTTGCGTGACCGTCTGGTTGGCCTGGGGCAAGGCGGGCACAGTCTGCGTGACAAAGCGAGGAGCGGAGACGGTCAGGGTCATGCTCGATGCGGGGGTCATGGCCTGCACGGTGGGCAGCCCCACGGTGAGTGTGTAGACGCCACCGGCATCGCTCCGTGCGCCCGACCAACCGTCGGTGACGAAAGCGCCGGCGATGGGCGCGGAATTGGCCGCATCGGTCACCTGGCCGCGTACGGTGGCCAGTTGGAGGGTCGTCGTGCCGTCCAGGATCGCACCAACGTGGTCCCGCCAGGCATATACCTTCTCCGGTGTGGGGTTCCAGTCCCAGTAGTCCCCGGCGATGAGTCCTTGTGCCAGGGCGTGAGCATACTCCGGACTGGTCTGGGTCGCCAGAAGGGTCAGGTAATCGTGGTCGTCCACGGCCTCGCGCCCCAACTTCAGGCGGATGGAGGGCAGAGGGCCGTCCACGTTCTTGTTCGGGTCCCCTTCGATGTGGTGGCCGGGCCAGAAGAGCGCGCCTCCACCCAGCCCATACAACGACGTGACCGGCGAAGTCCAGGGATTGACGATGTCCATCGTTGCTGCATCGCCGATCCAGGCTGCGCCGGCCCACTCGTCCAGCCCCCAGGCATCGTACTTGTAGGTCACCCAGCCGAGGCCGCGGTGCAACGTGGCCTTGTAGTCCAGGAAGTCGCCCCAATCGTTCAAGTAGAAGAAGAGTTGGTCTCCGGCCTCCAGCCGGCGGCGGAAGGAAGCGGGGTCTTCGTCCGCATCCTGCACCACGACATCCCAGTTGCTCACCACCCCGATCATGGTTGGCCAGCCCCGGCTGGGGTCGCCAAAGGGCACGGGATAGACGCTTGACCCGTTGATCCGGTAGGCCGGGTCTACGATATGGAGCAGATTGCCCCAGGCTTGCAGACGCTGGAAACCGGCCGGCCCATTGTGTTCCGGCTCGTCGGCGACCCACTCTGTTTCGTCGGTCGGGTAGATGTAGGTCCGGTCCCACCAGCCTTTGCTTTGCAGGTGGTCACGTACCGCGGCATAGTATTGCTGCGCTTTTTGCACGAACGTAGGATCGCTGAAGTTGGCCTGCGTGTAGGGGTTGCCCGATGCGTCACGGATCCGGTACACATCGTTGCCGCTGTCGTAAATGTCGGGGGCGTAGACGGCGGGGAGGCCCTTCGTATCCAGCCAGTAGGCATAGAGCGGGTCCGCCTGGCTCCAATCGATCTGCACCTGGCCTCCTGTCTCACTCACGCTCGGTTCGAGGTAGAGGGCGATGGGCCCTTGCCGGTGCGACCAGAGGGCTTCGTAGTGCTTGTCGGTGAGGGCGTGGATAGCGGCTTTGTTCGTCTCCGGTACCTCGTACTGGGGCGGCAACGTCCAGAACGGGTCCAGGGTGTAGTTGATGAACAGGGAGGGTCGGGCCGGCAGGGAGAAATCCCAGACGCGCAATTCCAGCGGAATGACAAGGGTGCCCAGGTCGGTGGTCATGGTGATCTGGTCGCTGTAGGTTCCGGCGGGAGTGGTGGCCGGCACGGCAACGTCTATCCATACGGGCCGGTTCTGGCCGGCCGGGATGGTGAAGGGGGCACCGACCGCGTGGCCGGGGCTGTACGGATCGTCGAAGGGGATCAGGGCATCGGGAATGGGCCCGGGTTCCAGCGCACCGGCCGGCAGACCATAGCCGTACGGATCGGATGACGCGGTGACGGTGTAGTATGCTTCGCGGTAAAACGTGATTTGGCTCTGGCTGATGGTGTTGCTGCTGCCGGTGAGGTCGCCGGCACTGACCGTCACGCCGGTGAGGGGCTGTGTGCCGGCTCGCAGGACGATCTGGAAGGCCTCGGTCTCGCCTTGGGCCGCCTTCAGCCGGACACGGCATCCATCCCAAACCCAGGTGGTGGGGCGTGGAGCGTCTGTGGGACGAATCTTGCGGGTGGACCCCGCGACCCAAACTTGCCCTCCGTTTGGAAGTCCCGGCAAGGGCGTTCCGGTATCGCCCCAATGTGTAGCCACCGCCATCACATCGACGACATCCACCTGGCTGTCGCCGTTGAAATCATAGCGAGGATCGTCGAGCGGGTGATGCCAGTGCGCGACAATGAGCATCAAGTCGTTCATGTCTACCAGGCCGCTGCCGTCCAGGTCTTGTGGCAATGTGCAGGGCGCGCCCGCTGTCGCCAGTGCAACATCGGCCCATGCTGCCGTCGCGATCTGTGTGACCAGTGCCAGGAGCAAGAACAGCGGAAAGTACCACAGCATAGCGCGTTTCATCGTCCATACGCTCCTCTCTCTACCTCTACCTCTACCTCTACCTCTACCTCTTTCACTTGTCCTCTCGTCGGTATTTCAGACACGTACCGTCGTTGTTTCAGCAAGGGAGTCGGCGATGAGTTGGGGAAAGTCTATCGCAGATTCGATTTCAGTCAACTGATCGGCACGAACGCGGGTGGCCGGGTGTCGGTCCACGATCGAGCAGCAGTCCTTGTACGGTTGCACAGAGAGGTCAAAGGTGCCGAGTTGTTGGGCCAGGCCAATGATTTCCTGCTTGTCGAAACAGAGAAGGGGGCGAAAGATTGGCATCTCCACAGCCTCTTCGACGGCGACCAGGTTTTCCAAGGTTTGTGAGGCAACCTGGCCGAGGTTGTCACCGGTGACGATGGCTTGGGCATGGTGTTGGCGGGCCAAATCTTGCGCCACGCGGGCCATGAAGCGGCGAAAAATGACCAGTTCGTAGCGGCTTTCGTTTGTCAGCAGGCGCATCTGAAAAGGGTGGTAGGGCACGAGGTGAACTTGCGCAGGAATGCCCTGGGGGGTGATCACGTGGCGGGCCAGCTCCACAATTTTCGAGTTCGCGGCTTCCTCTGCGGAACGGAGCGCGTGAAAGTGTACGAAGTCCACCTTGCACCCGCGTTTGAGCATCAGGTGGGCGGCGACCGGGGAGTCGATGCCGCCGGAGAGGAGTCCCATCACGCGACCGGTCACTCCGACGGGGAGACCGCCGGCCCCCGGAATCTTCTCTGCAAAAATGTATGCGTGTTCGACCTGGATATTCACGTAGATTGTGACCGCCGGCGATTGTAAATCGACCGGGGATCCGGTCATTGCGACGATGGCTGCGCCCAGTTGCCGGCCGATCTCCGGTGAAATCAGGGGGAATCGCTTGTCGCCCCGGTGCGCTTTGACCCGAAAGCTCGTGTCCGGGTCGAGCAAGAGGCGTGCTTGTTCCAGAACGGCTTCTTGAATGTCGTCCCAAGCCTGGGAGACGACGCGGACCGGAGCAAAATAGGCCATGCCAAAGAGGGGCTGTAGCCTCTTCCGGACTTCTGCAAAGGGTGTGGAAGCGGGAATGGTTACGAGCAGGCGTCCCCAGAAACGTTTGGTTTGCACAGGCCCCAGTTCGGTAAGGACTGCGCGAATGTTCTTGGCCAGTTGCCGCTCGAAGAAGGGGCGGTTTTTTCCTTTCAGCCCCAGTTCTGCGTAGTGGACAACTACATGTAAGTTCTCAGTCATGGCGTACCTTTCTGTCGAAAAGAGGGCGAGGGGTGGTGTCTGGTGTCCCGCCCTTGTCTTTATTGCTGGAGTCTGGCGAAAGTCATTTTGACCGTGTAACAGCGGTATTTTCAGCCACGGATGGCACAGATTTCCGGGTTTTGCCGTGAAATCTGTGGAATCCGCGGCAAAAACACAAAAAACGCCAGAGTCCAGGTTATTATACACCAGGAGTTTCATCTTGTCATTTGTGCCGGTCTCGGCGGGTGTCCGGCAAAGTTTTGCGTCTGGAGAACCCCGTCCCCTGCGAGCAAGGTAGGCTGCAATCCCCATTCCAGGCGCTGGCCTCTCTTTGACAAAAGTGGCATTCGCGCTATAATGTACAAGGTAGTAGGACATATCGCCGGGGGAATGGTTATCCGCACCTGTGCGACGATGTGATTCGGGAGAAGTGATAATGCGATCAAAAATTATGATGTTGGTCGGCCTGATGGCGTTGTTGGCGGTCCTCGGCCAGGCTGCTGCTCAGACTCCTACGGCCGATGATGTGAACAACGTTGCCAAGGAACTGTTTTGTCCCCTCTGTACCGGGATCACCGTAGATGTGTGCGAGACCCAACAATGTGTGCAGATGCGCAGCCTGATTGCACAGAAGCTGGCCGCCGGCGAAACCAAGGAACAGATCAAGGCGTATTTTGTACAGCAATATGGACAAACTGTTCTGGGGACTCCTGCTCGGAAAGGCCTGGGACTGACTGTATGGATTTTGCCTTTCCTTGCGCTGTTATTGGGGCTGGTGTGGGTCGTCTACGTATTGCGCAATTGGTCGTCCAAACGGCGGAATGGGGCTGCATCGGACGAAGAAACCCTTGCAGAACTTCCGGATAAATATCTTCAGCAATTAGAACAGGAACTTCGAGAATCTGAGTAGCTTGGCAAGGCCCCATTTGATGTTGGGCTCGCTCCCTCTCGTTCCCGAGGCCTTTCTCCCGCGAGCAGAACTCGCCTGAGACGCCCGCGAGACGGGGACTATGCGTGCTGGAGGGCAAATAGGGCTCGCGGATCTCGAAGCGGGCAGGAGCAGATAAAGATGACTCAGGGCGTATCCTCCGAGGAAGAGGTGATGGAGGTCTTGGAAGAGAAGAGCGGGCAGCCGGATCGCGGGCGGCTTGTGATCCAGGTTGCTGGTGTGGTCGCCGTGCTGGCGGTGCTGGCCCTATTGGCGCTGGGCCTGCGATACCGCGCGGCCGGGCGAGTCGACAAGGGGCCGGCGCCGGCGTTCACACTCCAACTGTTCGATGGTGGCCAGGTATCGCTGGATGAACTGCAGGGCAAAGCCGTCGTCCTTAACTTTTGGGCTTCGTGGTGCAAACCTTGTGCGGAGGAAGCCGCCGTTTTGGAAGCAGGGTGGCGGCAGTACAAAGACAAGGGCATCGTGTTCGTGGGGGTAGATTACATCGACACGGAACCGGACGCGCGCGCCTACCTTAAGCGCTATGGCATCTCCTATCCGAATGGGCCGGACCTTGGGTCAAAGATCAGCTATGCGTATCGTATGCAGGGCGTTCCGGAGACCTTCTTCATCTCCCCAGATGGCAGAATCCTAGATGTTTATATCGGCCCGTTGAACCGAGAGGCTTTGCTCGTCCGTCTGGACCGCCTCAGCCAATAATGCTTTCCGCTGGAATCGTTGTCTGCAATTGATTTGTTTCTTTAACGCGTAGCACTATCAAGATGGTTGCGAATTCTTATGGATCCTATTACGCTTGTCGGGTTGTTGGTGATTTTGATCGTGGCAGTTGGCCTGTTGCGCTTCATCCTGCACGTCGCCAGCGTGATGCTGCGAACGTTGGCTTGCGGATGCCTCGCGCTGCTCGTCGCCGCGGCGTTGGCCTGGATGCTTTGGGGTGGCCCACTGGCCGGCAACGTCCGGCCGTTCTGAGTATTCGTCCCAGGGGCAAAGCGAATCATCACCACACCTCTATTGTAACTACGCAGTCTTTAGGTGCCAGGCACTTGTGAAGGCCCTCTCGCTTGGTGACAAGGCATGTAGACGAATGTTGGCTTTGAGACATCCACCGAAAGTGCCTGGCACCTGATTTGCCTCATGGGGCTGAGTAGTTACCCTCTATTTGACGACTCCACATCATCGTGCGTGTGTAGTTCTTGCGCGTGAACGTGCGTCTATGGCCTTAGCAGTACCTTCAACGTGCCACGCTCTGCGGCACGGGCATAAGCCTCGACCCCCTGTTTCAGAGGAAAGCAACTGTCTATCAGTGGCTGTACATCTACCCTGCCGGCAGCCAGCAGACGAAGTGCGGGGGAAAAAGGGCCACAGCGTGAGCCGATCAAAGTGATTTCGTCCACAACGATCTGGCTCATATTCAGCGTCAGGTCTGCATGGAAGGTACTCTTGAGTACCAGCGTGCCCCTGGGCCGGACCAGTCGCCTCGCCGAGGCAAAGCCGCCGGGGTGGCCGGTGCATTCCACGACCACGTCGAAGGAGGCGGGGGGCGGCGCGTCGCCCGAAGAGGCGAGCAAGCGGGTGGCAATGCCTCTGCCGGCCGCGAGCTGCAACTTTTCCCGATGGTGTCCCAGGAGCAAGAGGTCGCACCCGGTGAGCGCAAGCACCTGCGCAACGAGCAAGCCCAGTTTGCCATCGCCCAGCAGGGCGACGCGGTCGGTGGGGCGAATGGCGATGCGGTCGAAAATCTCCAACGCGGCTGCCAGTGGTTCGGTGAACACGGCGGCTTCGTCCGGGACGGAATCGGGGACAATGTGCAGGTTTCGTTCGGGTAGGCGCAGGTATTCTGCGTGGGCCCCATCACGTCCGGCGATGCCCAAAGTTGTACGATGGGGACAGTGGGTGGGGTGGCCGGCCCGGCACGTGGCGCAGACCGCGCAGTTGGCGTTGATTTCGCCAACGACACGCCGCCCGTTCAGTTGGCCGGAGGGGCTGTACTCCACAATGCCTACGAACTCATGGCCCAATACGCCGGCAAAGTCCATGTAGCCACGCAGGATTTCCAGGTCGGTATTGCAAATGCCGGCCAGCGTGATTCGGACTAGCGCTTCGCCGGAATTCGGGGGAAGGGGGGCGCCTGGATCGAGGATCAGTTGTCCTGCGGAACATCGTAGAGCAAGCATTTACGACTCTATACGCCCGTGTCATCCTGCTGCCCGGCAGGCTGTCGGAGCGGTCTGTTTTTTCTCATTAGGACACAGATTCCCAGGTCAAATCATCGGAGAATCTCTGTTTATCCTGCAAAGCTGTGTCCCCTTATGCTTTCTCCGACAAGTTGCTAGGCCGTCGCCGCTCCCTGCCCCCTGATTCGCCGCACGAATTGGCCGATTTCCCCATTTTCCCAGACGACGAGCAACGGGGAAGCGTTGAAGATTGAGGAGTACGTGCCGCTGGCAATACCGATCAGCAGCCAGAAGACGAACTCCCGAATGGTCAGACCGCCAAAGAGGAACAGTGCCAGCAACGTGAACATGACCGTCAACTGTGTGTTGATGGAGCGGTCCAGGGTCTGGATGATGCTGTGATTGACGATGACCTCGAAGCGCTCGCCACGCATACGCCCGATATTCTCTCGGATGCGGTCGAAAACAACGACAGTGTCGTGTACGGAGAATCCAATGACGGTAAGGAGGGCGGTCAAATATAGCGCGTCAACTTCCCACCCGAGAAAGTGACCGGCCAGAGAAGCCAGTCCAATGACCACAAAGACGTCGTGTAGCATGGCGATAATGGCACACGCTCCGTAGCGAACCGGATTGGGCACGTGGCGGAAGGCGTAGGAGATGTAGAGCAAGATGGCAAGGGCAGCGGCGATCACGGCCCATAGCGCCCGGTTCGTCACTTCCTTGCCGACCGACGGCCCGATCGATTCGAAGCGCAACTCTATGAACTCGCCATAGCGTTCGGCCATGGTACTCTCGATTTGGTTCTTGGTGTCCTGGTCTATGTGGGTCGTGCGAATCAGAACGGTGTCGGAACCCGAGGTCTGAATCTGGCCAATCGTGTACCCCGCAGATTGAAGAAAACCCTCGATTTCGGCCGGGAGCAGTTGCGTAGATGGCTGCTTGAATTGCAATTCAAGCAGCGCGCCTCCCGTGTAATCGATGGATGGCCGCAGGCCAAACAGGATAAGGGAGATAATACCCGGAATCAGAATCAGAGAAGAGAGCGTAAAATACCAGTAACGTTTGCTTACGATGTCCCACACGATGTATGTCTAGCCTCCTACTTTGGACCTGCGATAGCGCGCCGGCGCAAGTTGAGATGCGATCAGGCGGTTATCGTGGGTCAGTCCCAGTTCCCGGCGTTCGCGGAATCCCGATCAGAGCCGTGTGAACCTTCACGGCCGTCTCTCCGTTTCCCGTCGAGCATGATCATTTGGTCGGCGACGACTTCTGTACGGAAGTGACGTTGATGGTTTTGATCTTCCCAACTGCGCGTTTGAAGACTCCCCTCAATGTAAACGCGCCCCCCCTTGCGCAAATGTTGGTTGCAGATCTCCGCCAACTCGCGCCAAGCGACGACATTGAACCATTCTGTAGCTTCTTTGCGCTCTCCGTCTGGAGTCGTCCAACTTCTTCCAACGGCTACGCTGAACGATGTAACCGGTGTCCCATTTGGTGTATACCGCATTTCCGGATCCCGACCCAGGTTGCCAATGATCATCACCTTGTTCAGCCCACGCGCCATCGAAGTCCTCCTTAATTCGTTTGTCTCACACGCCAAACCACCAGTGATTCTTGGTCAGGTCAATGCCCATAATCAATCGCAGGAACGTGTGCGTCACCACGATGGCCGTAAACATGCTGATTACAACACCAAGCGCCAGCGTGAGCGCAAAGCCTTTGACAATGCTGGCACCGAACATGGAACCGAACCAGAACAGGATCGTGCAAGTGATCAATGTGGAGAAATTTGAGTCGCGGATGGATGGCCATGCCCGGCGGAATCCTTCCTCGACTGCGTTGTTCAGCGGGCGCCCCCAGCGTAACTCTTCCTTCATTCTTTCAAAGATCAGGATGTTGGCGTCCACCGCCATTCCTACCGACAAGATAAACCCGGCGATACCGGCGAGGGTGAGTGTGACCGGAATCAGCTTGAACAAAGCCAGGACAACCAGTGCGTAGATCGTCAGCGCGACATCGGCCAACAAACCGGGAAGGCGATAGTTCAAGGCCATGAAGAGAATAACGATGATGATGCCTATCAGCCCGGCAGTCATGCTCTTTTTCACGGAATCTTGTCCCAGCGTCGGCCCAACGGTGCGGATCTCGATGACCCGCAGCGGCACGGGCAACGCACCATACTTGAGCTGAATTACCATGCTGCGCGCTTCTTCCAGATTGAATTTGCCCGTAATCACGCCCCTACCCTCCAGAATCGGGGATTGAATCCTGGGGGCAGAAATGACCTTCTTGTCGAGCACAATCGCCAGAATCTTTCCAACATGGCTCCGTGTGTAGTCGGCAAAAATCTTGGCCCCTTCGCCGGTCAACTCAAAAGAAATCTGCGGCTTTCCGAGGTTGTCGAAGCTGACGGAAGCACTCTTCAGATGCTTTCCCGTCATCACGGTCGTGAACACGCGTGTGGAAGCAACTGCCGGCGGCGACGTATCGGACAACGGCCCTGTCACAGTGAGTGGCGTCGTCACGGTGAGTGGCGCTGTGCCGGTAAGGGCAGTCGTGTCCGTTATCGCAGATGCTTCAGAACCACCGGACGTGGTCCGTACCACAGTGTCCCGTGGCAAGAAGGTGTCGCCGGCATCGACGAACTCCAACAGGCCCGTCTCGCCAAATGTCTTGATGGCTTGGTCCGGGTCCCTCAGTCCGGGAAGTTCCACGAGAATCCGTTTATCGCCTTGCGCCTGAATAAGTGGCTCGGAGACCCCCAGGCCGTTGATACGCTGCTCGATGATTCCCCTGGCCGCAAGCATCGCGTCCGGGTCCAGCGTTTCCGTCGAAGGGACATCTGCTTCGAGCATCACTTGCAGCCCGCCTTGTAAGTCAAGACCCTGATAAACCTTGATTTCCCGATCTATTTTCAGAGGGCCGACGGTCAGGTGCAGGCCGGGATTGCTGGGCATATCTATCCAGATGGAAATCGCCGCCAGGATGATGATGCTGATAAGCACTGTGAGGTTGCGTTGTTGCATGGGACCTCCATGATTTGTACGTCGCTGTGCAGGGTTGCCGCTTGCGAAATTGATAACGTGGGGATTATAACGCATCCCCTCCAGGCTGTCAAATGACTGACGGGACGTCTGGCGTGCGTCGCATCCTTGCGGCGGCGGATGACAATCCGCTGCGAGCGGGAGGCCTCCAGACGCAAAACTTTGGTGGATATCCCTACGCGTTTAACGGGTCTTGACAAAACGCCCACTTTCAAGTATAATAAAACTAGAACATCTGTTCCCGTAACTGGAGGCTCCAACTGTGGATTCTGATTCTTTGTTGAACCAGCAGGCAGACGTGATCGAAACCGTGCTCGCACATTTCCGGCTGCCGGCCCGAGTGAATGGCGGCATGGTCGCGCCCCGGTTCGTCCGCTTCTACATTTCGCCGGCGCAAGGCACCCGGCTGAAACGTGTCATGGCACTGGAGGATGAAATTGCCATGGCCCTCGGCAGTCAGGATGTGCGCATCAACAGGCGGGGCGGGCAAATCGAGATTCAGGTGCCCCGTAACTCGTTCCACGGTTTGTCCCTGCTAGCCCTTCGCGACAAAGTCAAGCCCATTCCGCCCGACACGGTCATGCTCGGCCTTGATGATGAGGGCCACCCGCTGCTCGTCCGGCTGACCAGTCCAGACGTGGCGCACGCCTTGATCTCGGGCACGACGGGCAGCGGAAAGACAGCATTGATGCGCACCATCGGCTTCGGCATCATCCTGGAAAGTCACCCGAAGGACTGGGGTCTCGTTCTGCTCGACCCAAAAGGCCGTGGGTTGCGTCCGCTGGCAGACGCGCCCCACGTGATCGCCCAAGAGCTGGGGTCGCCCGTGGAAGCGGCCGTCGGGCTGCTGAAGTGGGCCGTGGAACTGATGGAAAAGAGAGACCGCGAGGAAATCGACCGGCCACGCATTGCCCTGTTCATTGATGAGGTTGCTGACCTGATGCTGGCCGGCGGTCGCGAAGTCGAAATCGCCCTGGCCCGGCTCAGCGGGCGCGGACGAGAGGCGGGCGTACACGTGATCGCCAGCACGCAAAAGCCGAACAGCCAAGCGGTGGGGAGTCTTGCGCGGGCAAACTTTCCGCTTCGACTTGTTGGCCGCGTGTTGAGCGCCGAGGACTCCAAGGTTGGCGCAGGCCTGAAAGGGGTCGGCGCTGAACGGCTGCTGGGCCGGGGCGATTTCATTGCCGTGACCGGAGGTAGGTCGGTCCGTTTTCAGGCAGCCTACGCGGACCCGAGCGAACTTGCCGCGAGTGGCCGGCTGCGGTCGCTGCGCGCATGAAGCACCCGTCGAGGAATTCTCGACTCGCGTGGCCCGGTAAGGCCGGCCATTGCCATCACCAAACAGGATGATGGTTGGACATTCGGATAGTGCAAGGAGGACGTTATGAGAAAGATGTTTGGATTGGTTGTACTCTTTTTCTCTGGCACGTGGGGGGCGGTGGTTGCCTACCGGATGAGCACGGAGGCAATTACGGTTTTGGCCACGGGCTTGGTGGTGGTGGCGAGTATGGTGGTGCTGGGCGTCGCGCTCACGGTATCGCTGCGCAAGCAATCCCAGGGTGCGGAGCGGCAGCAGAAGCGGGGAAGATACGAACGCAATGCGTGGGATGGGCCCAATCCATCACCGCCCGTCGTGATCATCAATCCTAGCCAGTTTGCCGCCGGTCCGGGCAACTGGCCACAGGGCCAAACCGCGGCCCCTTACGGCGGGTATCTGCCGGCTGGCGGCGCATCACCCGCCTGGCACGACCCTGTGCGCAAGTTCACCGTGATCGGCGACGAGTGAGGGCATCGCCGGTCCGGGCAACATGACCGCCCCATCGTCACACAGCGCGTCTATCAGCAGGTCCAAGGCCATGATGGGGTCTACCTCTCCTGTCTTGATGGCCAGGTCCACGCGGAACAGATTTCTGATGGCGCGACGCAGTTGGCCCCGGCTGAAGTTTTGGCACTGTCCCACGCCTTTCTTGGCGACGTAGGGATGAAGGCCCAGACGGCCGGCGATCTTATCGGGAGGCAATCTGCGCTGTATGAGGACCTTGATCTTGAGCATGGTTCGGATTTGCCGCGTCACCATGGCAATGAGGTAGGGTGGCGCGGCTTCTTCCGTGACGAGCTTGTGCATCAATCGCCGGGCAGCGTCTCTCCTGCGCAGCCCGACGGCATCGACCAAGTCGAAGATACTCGTTTGGCGGGCGTCGTCCACGAGGTCTCTAATGTCTTGGGTGCTGATGGGCCGCTCTCCGTGAACGTACAGGAGCAACTTTTCGATTTCGTTTTCGGTCCGCTGCCAATCAGCGCCGCATAGGCTGGCCAGTTCGGTGGCCGCCTGATGGTCAATGGCCCCGTCGTTTTTGCGAACGGTTTGCAATATGCGGTCGGTCAAGTCACGGCCTTTGGGCTGGATGAACCCTTTGACGTGGTTGGGGTATCGTTTTTTGGCCAGTTTGGTGATGGGGCTTTGCGCGAGCGGCGACTTTTTTTCCAGGGTTCCCGGTTCCAGGAAGATCAGGCGGGTTGTTTCGGGCAGGCCACCTTTGAGGTAACGAAGCAGTTGGCCCTCTGGGTCGTGTTTCTCCCCGGATGTGCTCTTTTTTGTGCGGGGTCGCTGGCTCCGCAGATGGGTGAGCAGCCCTTCGACGATCACCAGGCGGCGGTCGGAGGCAAAGGGCATGGTATTGCAAACGTCTATGACCTGTGAGATGCGGACGGTTTGGCCGTCCAGGTGGCTGGTATTCAGATCAGCCATGGCCGGATCGCCCATGCGCGCGATCAGGCCGTCCAGGAAATGCCGGCGGCTTACGGTATCGTCTCCGTAGAACAGGTAGAACATCTGGCTAGGTGACCTCGATGAAGTGGGTTACGTGGTTTCCCCGCTCTTGCCGGCTGATTTGAGTGATGCTCATCTCGTTGAGGTCGGGCGACGTTGTGATGTGCTCCTGTACACGGGCACCCAGGGGTTGGGCAACGATTGCGGCGCACGTGGCGGCCAGCAGAACGCGGGGCAGTTTGCGCAGCGCAGACCGTGAGCGGCCGGCGCTGGCCACGAGCGAGGAGAGGCCGGCCAGGAGACCGACGACGGCCAGATTCGTGCCGCACCGGGGGTGTACGGCCAGCGCAGCCTCCCCGGCTTGCAAGCGCGATAGCGCTTGGGAAGCAGATTGCGCGACTTCCTCCGTGGAAACTTGCCCGTAGAGATAGAAGCCTTTCGGCGTACTGCGGCCAATGAGCCGCACGTACGGATCGTGCGCGGAGAGCAGATGGATGGTGGCATGTTCCAGACCGTGGATGCGGCGCGTGCGCCCCAGCGGTCCCCAGTCCAAGATTCGATTTGTGGCCATGTTTCTCTACCCTTTGAGAATCGTATCGTGGTCGGGAACCTTTTCCCAGTCTTTCAGGAATCGGGCCAGGCCCACGTCGGTCAGGGGATGCCTGGCCATTTTCTGTAACACTTTGAAAGGTATGGTCGCAATGTGGGAGCCGGCCAGGGCAGCGCCCACCACGTGTCGCGGGTGCCGGACGCTGGCCGTGATGATTTCCGCGTCAAAACCGTACCGGTCATAGATGGCCACCAGGTCGCGGATGAGTTCCATGCCGTCGTGGCCGGCATCGTCCAGGCGACCGATGAAGGGGCTTACAAAGTTGGCTCCCGCTTTGGCTGCCAGGAGCCCTTGGTTGGCCGAGAAGACCAGGGTCATGTTCACCCGCACGTTGGGATCGTCTTTCAAAGCGCGTGTAGCCTTTAGCCCTTCGGAAATGCAGGGAATCTTGGCTACCACGTGGCGATGCCAACTGCAAACCAAGCGGGCTTCGCTGACAATCTCGGCGGCGGTCAGTCCGACCGTCTCCGCACTCACCGGGCCATCCACAATCTCGCAGATTTCCAGGATGTTTTCCTTGAAGCTGCGTCCAGATTGGGCCGCCAATGACGGATTGGTCGTCACGCCATCCAGGATGCCCCAGCTTGCTGCTTCACGAATTTCCTCAACGATGGCTGTGTCCAGGAAAATTTTCATGCTTGCCCTCCTCTTTTTGTAGCGACGGTTCCAGCATACAGATGGCCTGTGGCCTCATTGGCCGCCGGCCACGGTCCCGGTTCCTTTGATCGTCTCGGGATTTTGCGGCCCCGAATCGGTTGCCCTTTGCCCGCCGGAACCCCACCGGTGGGTGAGTTCAGCCCATTTTAGGCCGGCCCATTCGCGCATGATCAGGGGATACATGCGTGGCGTGAAGAGAATGTTCACCGTCAAGAAACATTCGTACGTGCAGAAGCATTTGGTATCGCGAATCCAATTGCGCGTTTCTTGCGCCTTTTCGCTTTGCCAAATCTTCTCGAAGTCGTAGTCGAAATCACGCACGTTGCCAAGCACACGCTCGGTCAGCAATTCGCAGGCGAGGACGTCTCCGTTGGAAAACATTGCCCCTCCCAAGGAGCCGGCATAGCAGGGCAAAAGGAACTGCCGCTCACGGACCATTTTGGCGATCAGTTTGGGGCGGATCAGTCGTTTGGCGTTGATGAAGTCGGCAAAGGGCATTTTTGTGTAGCCCGGCAACTCGCGCGAGAGGTTGTCCTTCTCCAACACGCGATGGAAGTTCTCGTAGTTCTCGATCTTGAAGTTTGCCGCTGCGGGATCGATGGGCGCGCTCCACGTGGCCCCCGGATCCTTGGGTGCGCCACGAATCAGCAGGGTGAAGACGGTGCTGACCCCCGCTTCGTTGATGAGGTAATCGTAGATGTCCAGGAGTTTCTCGTCGTTATAGCCAGAAACGGCAACCTGGACGGCGACATCGAAGTTGGGATAATGCTTGCGCAATTCTTGCAGCGCTTTGTAGGTCGTGATCGCGCGGTCGAATAGCCCGGGGAAACCGCGAAACTGGTCATGTTCCTCGCCAATGCCGTCGATGGACACATCGATGTGCAAATCAATGCCGGGACAAGATTCCAGAATCTGGCGCGAGCCCTCCACCACCCGTCCGGGCATACTCCCATTCGTGGGGATGCCACAGTTCAGCACGTGGTTGTTGCGATGGAACACCTTGACGATCTCCGGCAAATCCGTGCGAAGCCAGGGTTCCCCCCCCGTGGGGGTGAAGAAGAGGATATCCTCCATGCTGGCGGACACTTTTTCCAACTCATCGAATGTCAGCTCGCCGGCATGGCGAATGTGGTCCCCCAAAAGACAATGCCCACAGCGGGCATTGCAATTCTTGGTTACAAAGAGGACAAAATAGAGCGGGGAAGCTCCCCGTTTCCACAAAACACGTTTTGCATACTTCAGATAATTGAATCCACTCACAATGTTACCAACCCTTTCTACAAGATCCGTACTCGAAGGCGGATCTTCTTCATCCACCGGTGGGGAAAAGACGCTCTGCCTGTTCTGGTGGCCGCGTCGTATCTTGTCTTTTCAACAAAGTTCTGACCCTTGCACGGAATGCACCCAGGGCATTGATGTGCTTTCGCAAGAGGATGACATGGTTTCGATAAACGAATCGCCGCAAAATGGTGTACAGCTTATGCTTGAAAGGACTGCGCCGTTTCAGGGACAACTCGTTGCGCAATTCACGGAATTTCTCGAAGCCCTCTGTAATCTCCTCTTGCGAAAGTTGGGGCATTACCAACTCGCTCTTATCGTCGAAGTAGGTGGTATGAACCTTGCCTTCCTTGTAGTATCCTTCGCGGACGGCCACTTCGTGCAGCTCCGTCAGGGGATAGGGATAGAACACGGAGAATTGCAACTGTGTAGGAGCCAGTTCACGATTGAGGTCGACGGTTTCTTGAATCATGTCTGCGGTCTCGCCGGGGAGTCCCAGCATGTTGCAGGTATAGGTCTCCATACCGTGTGCCTTGAAAAGGTCGAGCGTTTCCTTGATAAAGGCATTCGTCATTTTCCGCTTCAGGATGTCGCGGCGCAGTTCCTCGTCGCCCGATTCCAGCCCCACGCGCACTCCCTGGCAGCCGGCACGGGCCAACGCGACGACAACGTCTTCGTAGTTCACCCGTTCCACGCGCGTGTTGATCCAAAAGGGGATGTGTTTGAAGCGACTGGCATACGCTTCACAAAAGGCGATGGTCCAGTCGTGTTTCAGGGTGAAGACGTCGTCCTGAAAGTTTAGGGTCCGCACATCGTACGTGTTCACCAGATACTCGATCTCGGCAATCACGTCGTCCACGGCCCGGTAGCGGACATATTTTCCCAGGGGCCGGTACTGCTTTTGCAAAGCGGGCACGGCACAATAGCTGCACTGGTACGGGCATCCCCGGCCGGCCATCATATCCACCCAGCCGTCGTTTGCCCGCAAGATGTCCGCATAATCGAATATTTCGCGATCCGCAAACGGGAACTGCTCCAGGTCCTCGATGAGGGGGGCCATGGGGTTGCGAAACAGGCGGTCCCCACTGCGCACCCACAGGTTGGCGATGTCGGTATACGCCTCGCCACGTTCCAGGCGACGAACCAATTCCGCCAAGGCGTATTCGCCCTCTCCCTGGCACGTCACGTCAATGTTCGGGTTCGCGGCGACCGTTTCGGTGGCCAGGGTGGGGTGTGTCCCCCCGGAAACGACGACCAGTTCGGGTGTCGTCGACTTGATCCAGCCGGCACACTGCTCCACGAAGGGATGCTGGTGTGTGGTGGATGAAAAAGCGACGACATCGGGAGAGCTTTCCTGTAGTTGGGAAAGGAAGCCTTCTTTGGTGGGTGTCGCTTGCAGATAGAGCAGCGAAGTCTTGTGCCCTTTCGCGCGGAGTACGCTGGAAAGATAGCCGATGCCGTGATAGAATTTCTTTGTTCCGTAGTATTGCACGCCTTCGACGTCCGGATAAACGAACGTAATGTTCATGAATGATCCCCCAAGTCCTGGCCGTTGCCATTGGACGGCGAAATCTCAATCGCGGATGTGTTGTCGGGGCGATTGCCTTGGGCGTGGAATGGCGCCGGCTTCCACCAAGCCCATTCCTTGCACGTGTTGCACGGCGAGACTTCCGCCAGATCATCGTTCACGTGCCGGCGACGCAAATCGGCCATGAGCGCCCCGCGCCAGGCCTTCATCACCCCATCTTTCACGTTGCCCAGCGGATGAGCTACGTTGAAATCTCGATCACACATTACCAGACTGCCATCCCAATAAATGTGAACATGGTACCAGAGATTCGGGCAGGGATATCGGGGGAGCAGTCCATCGTGATTCTCGGTTTGCAAAGAACTGATTTCGTCAACCTGGCCGGCCCACGAATCAAAAGGCTTCACGTTGATGCGGTCTACGCCTTCTATCGTCCAGTTTTGCACGAAATCGCCAACCTCCGCCTGCGTCTTGCTCATCTGGATGATCTGCAGATTGACCTGGGGGCGCGTGCGGCCGTGCTGATTGCGGAGTTCCAGGAAACGGCGGATATTCGTGTGGGTCGTTTCAAAACTTGCCCGGCGACGCACTTCTTCGTATGTCTCTTTGGTGACTCCGTCGAGGCAGAGATAGATTTTGTCCAAACCGGCGTTGATGATGCCCAAAGCTCTCGTCTCGTCCAGCAACGTCGCGTTGGTCGAGATTTCGCAGCGCAGGTTGTGGTCGCGACAGTAGGCGATCATGTCCAGCAGGCGTGGGTGCAGGAGCGGCTCGCCCCAAATGTGCAGCGTTGTCGCCTCCACGTGGGGGGCCATCTCGTCTACAATCTGCGTGAAAAGGTCAAAGTCCATGAACCCTTTCTTACGCACGATTTCCTGTCGCCCCGTTGGGCACATGACACAGCGCAGGTTGCACACATTGGTCGACTCGATATACATGCGGTGGGGATAGACCCACGGCTGCGTTTGGCCCATTTCATACGACAGCCAACGGGCAGCCATGCCGGCCCGCTTTTGATAGCGATTTGTACGTCGCTGCACCTTGGCGAGGATGTTTGGCTTCATGTCCAGACCTCTCGATTCCCTTGTTCTTTGAGACGCCGAAATCCGGAGAGCAACCCGGCATTGAGAAGGTTTCGCCCCAGTTTGCGGACAGTCGCAAATTGGGAGACCTGATAGAATTGGTCGCCCAAGTTGGCACCAAAATATTTCCGGTATCGGCGGCGGCGTTTCTCTTCCAGGAATCGTTCACGGGCACGGAGGACCATCGTGCTCAATTCGGCATCATCCACCTGCGAGACGTTCAGGAAGGGCGCAATCTCCGCAGTGTAGCTATTGTAGTAGTAGGCCTGCGAGAAATCGGTGCTATACCGCGTTTCCGGGTGTTTGCTCACCAGTTCATCCCAAAGCTGCGTGCCCGGCATCGGGGTGGCGATGCTGAACATGGCCTCGCTCAAGCCCAGGCTGGCCGCAAACTCTATGGTCTGTTCCATCGTTTCGCGGGTGTCGTTTGGCAGGCCGAGGATAAAGTATCCCTTGGCGCGAATGCCGGCCTCTTCCGTCCAGGTGACCGCGTCCTGCACCTGGCTCAGGTCGATATGTTTCGCCGTGGCCTTGAGAATTTCCTCGTTGCCCGATTCGACGCCGTAGTGAATTTCACGGCATCCGGCACGGTGCATCTTTTTCAGAAGCGGCGCCGTCACCCGGTCTACGCGGGCCAGACATTGCCACCGAATGTTCAGTCCCTGAGCAAGAAAATGGTCCAAAATGGCTTCCAGCCGGGGCACGTTGATCGTAAAGAGGTCATCGATGAAATAGAAATTGCGAATCGCGTACCGCTTGATCACCTCTTCGATCTCGGCGACGATATTTGCAGGACTTCGTTGCCGGTAGGTCCGCCCCACGATCCCCTTGAAGCAAAAACTGCAAATGTAGGGACAGCCGCGACTGGTCAGGATGGTGACCATCCGCTCACCGTTCGGGTTGTATAGCGGGTACCGTTCCAGGCGAAACAGGTGCCGGGCCGGGAAGGGCAAGGCGTCGAGGTCCGGTACCAACGGGCGTTCCGGGTTGCGAATCGGCTCTCCTTCCGCATCCTTGTACAGCAGGCCGGCGATCTGGTCGAAGCGCCTCTCGCCACTTTGCACCGCGCGGGTCAATTCCCGAAACGTCTCCTCGCCCTCGCCATAGACTACGAAATCCACGTGCGGATCTTGCAGGGTGATTGCGGGCAGTGTCGTTGCATGTGGCCCCCCAATGACCACGGGGCAGCCAATCCGTTGCTTCACGAGGGCAATGGCTTGCTCAATGCTGTACCACGAAGTGGTCATCGCTGTGGCCCCTACCAGGTCTGGGCCAAAAGCGGCAACCTCTGCTATTTCGTCGGCCACCGATTTTTTTGGATCCAGCCCCATGTCATGGATACGGACTTCGTGGCCTTCTTGTTCGGCCACTGCGGCCAAATAGCCCAAGCCCAACGATGGGTAGCTGTTGACCATCTTGTTCCACTTTGGGCTGAGTAGTGAGATTTTCATTCCGGTTCCAATCCAGTGGGGCTACGCCGCATCCCAAAGTAATGCGTGTCGCACCTCAACCTCCAAGAGAGTACGGCGTATTATAGTACCTCCAAATGAAAAACGGATGAATGCAGGCATAATTGGGTGTGACAGTCCTTTCATGTTCTCGTCGGCCTGATGTAACCTGTGAAGTAACACAATATTATACTCGAAATCGACCAACAAAGCAATTGACCCGAGAAGCTAACCATGCTATAATTCACCCGAGGGAGGCGTTATGCCCGGCGCGCCTTGCGCCCCGCGCGTAACATCCATCCGTCCAACCGCAGAGCCGGGTGATCTCAACCCTGCTGCAATGGCAAAAAATCATTCGCCCAGTCACAAAGCGTATTTGTCTGAAGCGCTTTCAGAAAAGCTTAAGGAGGCAATATCCATGAAAATCAAGAGAGTTGGCGTGGTCGGGTGTGGTCTGATGGGTTCGGGGATCGCAGAAGTTTGCGCCCGGGCCGGCTATTCTGTTCTCGTGCGCGAAGTGGATGACCAATTCCTCGAACGTGGCTTGAGCCGCATCAAAAAGTCGCTCGATAAAGGCGTGGCGCGAGGCAAGCTGAGCCCTTCCGAACGGGATGCCGCACAAAGCCGCATCTCCGGCACAACCGAGCTGGGCGATTTTTCCGATGCTGACTTGGTGGTAGAGGCTATCGTCGAAAACCTGGAGCAAAAGAAAGAAACCTTTGCCATGCTCGACCGTGTTACGCCGGCACACGCGATCCTGGCCAGCAACACATCGTCACTCTCCGTCACGGACATGGCCGCTGCAACCGAACGCCCGGACCAGGTCTTGGGCATTCATTTCTTCAATCCGGTTCCGGTGATGCCGCTCATCGAGATGGTGCGCACTTTCCTGACCAGCGACGCCACGTACCAGACGGCGCGTGCTTTTGGGGAGGGGCTGGGCAAACAGGTGGTCGTTACCAAAGACCGGCCGGGCTTCATCGTAAACGCTCTGCTCGTCCCCTACATCCTCGACGCCGTGCGCATGGTGGAAGCGGGCGTGGCCACGAAAGAGGACATCGACGCCGCCGTGAAACTTGGCCTGAATCATCCCATGGGGCCGCTGACCCTGCTGGACTTCGTCGGCCTGGACACCACCCTGTTCATCGCCGATGCCATGTACGAAGAGTTGAAGGACCCACGATACGCGGCCCCTCCCCTCTTGCGCCGCATGGTCGTCGCCGGCTACATGGGCCGCAAGAGTGGGCGCGGCTTCTATGACTACCGGTAAGCGCCACAATGCGTGAAACGCGGTTGACATTTCGCTCGCTGGATCAGCCCGACCAGACAGGCCAGGCAACCATCACAAATGGGCAGCGTGTGACTCTCGCCTTCAGCCCGGCGTTGTCCCTCTCCCTGCGGGAAGCGGAGCGGATGGGGCGTGAGGCGCTGGAGATGGGCAAGGGCGTCGGGGGGACTCCCGTCGAAGGGCTGGCCCGCACGGCGTGGGGATGGAGCGACGAACTGGTCATGATGGCGGCGATTGGCCTCCCCGCCTCTTCACTGACCCTGCAAAAAACGGGTCCAAGTCTCACCCTTCGTGTGCGTTACGAGGACGAGCGGGCCAGTCTCATGCTGGCACCCGGCGAATTCGACGAGGCGGCAGCCCAGGAACTTGCCGCCGCGCTGCAAGACGCGCGCTGACAACCCTGCCGGCCGACACCTTTGAGGAGATCGGTCCCGGCGTATGCGACAGTCGCACAGCTACACCCCGTTCATTCGCGTAATGCCCTTGCCGGTTCCGCAAGCGTCTGGTCGTGGGGTATGGTAGTCGCTCCGCCTTCCATTTGCGCCCGCCACGATTGTGCGTACCTCCCGCCCTGCGCCAGCAAGTCCCCGTGGCTGCCCGATTCCAGGATGTGGCCGGCGTCCATCACGTGGATGATGTCGGCGTGCATGGCCGTGGTGAAGCGGTGGGTGATGATGATGGCCGTGCGGCCGGCGACCAGCTCGCGGAAGCGGGCCAGCCAGTCCGCCTCGGCCCAGGAATCCATGGCGCTGGTCGGCTCGTCCAGGATGACGATGGCCGCCTTCCGCAGAAACGCGCGGGCCAACGCCACCCGCTGCCATTCGCCTACGCTCAGTTCTGCCCCGCCGAACCACTTGCCGAGCACCGTCTCGTACCCCTTCGGCAACCGCTGTATCGGCTCATCGGCGCCGGCGGCTTGGGCTGCCGCTTCGATTGCCGGCATGTCGGGCCTGGCTGCCTGGTCGCCCAGGATGATGTTGCGGGCCGCCGTCGTGTGGAAGTGAACCGGTTCCTGGAACAGCACCGTGATCTGCCGGTGTAGCCAGTCGAGGGGTAGGTCGCGCAGATCCTCTCCATCCAGGGTCACGCGGCCCCCTTCGGGATCGTAGAAGCGGCAGATCAGCTTGACGAGGGTGCTCTTGCCCGCGCCATTTGCCCCGACCAGGGCCACGATCTTCCCGGCCGGAATGTTCAAGTTGAAGCCGGCGAGGGCCGGATGTTCGCTGCCCGGGTAGCGGAAAGTAACGTCCTCCAGGCGGAGTTCATGCGGTGGCGGTTCTGCGGGCGACGTTGGTCGCGGCGGATCGGTGATCTGTGGCTCCAGCGCCAGGAACTCGAAAAGGTTTTCGAGAAAGAGGACATTGCGGTACATCTCGCCGATGCTGTTGAGCAGGGTACGCATCATGCGTTGGCCCTGCGAGAAGGCCTGGTAGAAGAGAGCCACGTCGCCCAGCGTGACGATTCCCTGCACCGCTTGCCAAGCCATCCAGCCCATGGCAGCACCCATGGCCAGCAGCCCGACACCGCTGGCAGCGAGTTCCGCCAGGGCTTGGTCGCGAGCCAGGTCCACACGTTCGGTGCGCAACGTTTGCCGCAACTGCTGGTATGCGCTCCGGAAATGATCGCCCAGGGCGAAGAGACGCAGCTCGGCGGCGGCGTCCCGCAAGGTGAGCATCCAATCGTAGTAGCGCGTGCGGCGGACGGCCATCGTGGTGCGGATGCGCCAGCGATGGAAGCGCACGGTGTAGCGTACGACGACGTAGAGGGCCGGCAAGGTGCTCACCACCAGCAGTGCCGGCAGCCACAGGCCATAGGGGGTGAGTACCGCGGCCATGGCCACCAGGGTGATGCTGTTTTGCACCAGGCTGCCGGTGTTTTCCAGCAAGGCGACCGGCCGGCCCATCGCGTCCACACGGGCGCGGTGCATTTGGTCGTAATACTCCGGCGTTTCGTAGAAGGCCAGGTCGAGGGTCACTGCCTTTTCGTGGATCAGGCCGCTGATGTGATCCTGCACCAGCTCCGATTGTGCCGTGCGTACCCAGGTCGTCAGGCTGCGCAGCACCTCCCCCAGGAGCAGGACGACGGCCATCAGGGCCACCAGCACCAGGGTGGGCCGGATCGCGGCCCAGTCGGGGCCTCCGCCCAGCGCACCGACCAGGCTGTCCACGACAGCCTTGGTCAGGTAGACGGTGGCCACGGGCAAGACCCCTTGCACGAGCAACAACACCGCCCAGGCCATTGTCCAGCGGCGGGCACTCTCCCAGACCAGTCCCAACGCTTTGGGGACGTACGGCAGTTGGGCCAGGGCCTGGTCCAGTTTTGGGAGTTTACGTCGAAGTGGAGTCAATGTCTGTTTCGTGCTTTCGCGATCGGCCTTCCGCCCATGCCATCAGTTTGCCCACAATAACATCTGCCGGAGAGGCACCCAGACCTCAAAGGGATCAGCGCCTGGTATAACTACAGTTTGCCGGAGTCGACGTCCGAATGCTCGCCGATAGGGTGATGCCATTGTCAGTGGTACTAAGTCGGCTTTCTCACCTCGGCTCGTATCGATGATATTGAACATGATACCCATGCGGATGGAGTTACGTATGTGTTCGGGATCGGCGTAATAGCGAGGAAGTGGGTAAGCAGCGGCCAAGGCCTCGATTTGCCTTTCGTCCAACTGTACCACAATGTCTATGTCGTAGGTCACACGTGTGCTACCATACAAGGTGGAGGCAAAGCCACCAATGATCATGTAGGGGGACCCAATGGCTTCCAGGGTATGTAGAATGCTGAAGAACAGGCTAAGGTCTGGTGAAGGTTCGTTCCCCATGAGCATGAGCAAGTTCCCTCAGAATCTTTAGATTGATCTCGCGTCTTGACAGATGGGGATATCGCCGGCGTACTCGACCGCGGATGAGCCCTATCGCCAGTTCTCGCGCATCGAGCATCGTCTGAATGCGCATTCCCGGAGATAGCCGGCCTAGCAATTGCACCTGTTCGAGGTCTACGGGATCAAAGCGGTAGGTCATGGTGTGTGTTCCATCCTGGCCGCACAAGTTTCACATCGCGCTACCCGCTAATCTTACAGCAACTTCACCTTGTTGTCAAACGAGGTGAACCGCGGGGTGCATTTCAGTTTGGGGGTGAGAATCGTTTTACCGCAAAGGCGCAAGGGTGAAAATCGTGGAGCGTGGAGCGTCGAGCGACAGGACACCCATTGGGCCGAGAAGTTCAACTTTCAGGTATAGTGCGCGCAAACGTTTCAACGTTCGAACGTGCCAACGCATCTTCATAACGAAGGTAAACTCCGCGTACTCCGCGTCTCTGCGGTGAAATCCTTACCCTGCCCCCAGAATTGAAATGCACCCGAATCGCGGGCGTGCACAGCGGGTCGTCGCAAGCCCCGAAGCCCTCCGAGAGTTCCGCTGTCGCTGCACTCGCGGCGATTGCTGAGGTGGGTGGAGGGGTAACTGGCCAATCATCCTCTTCTGCGCAGCAACGGGATGTTATTCTTGGACAGCTACATGGTACAGACGCAGCAGGTGCAACTCGTCCCAATCTACTGCCCCCTCCAGAGCGTCGTAGACGGGCCGCAGGTAGTCCGCGCCTAGTTCAGCGAAAGCGGCCAATACCCGCGCCTGGGTCTCCGGGGGCAACTGGGAGAGATCGCGAAGGCCGTCCGGACGCAACGCCTGGCCCGTTTGGGCTGCCTTCCACAAATGCGAGAGGACGGTACTCGTCTTGACTCCGAACAGCGCAGCGATGTCCGGGATGGATTTCCCGCTGTTGTAGAGGGTGGCGACGGCGGTCGTCCGCTCGCCGGCGCGGGGGGCGGGGCGCGTTGCCGCCGGCTTCTCCCCTTCGGGAATGTCTCGCTCTCGACAGTAGGCCTGGATGATGGGCAGGAACAGATCCGCATACTTCTCGATCTTGACCTGGCCCACGCCAAAAATGCGCGCAAACGAGGCTGGGGACTGGGGAAAGTAGATGGCCATCTCCGCCAGAGACCGGTCGGAGAAGATCACGTAGGGCGGGATGTGGGCGGCATCGGCCAAATCCTTGCGCTTGGCGCGCAGCAGTGCAAAGAGGTCCGTGTCGTAGTCGAGCTGTGCGGGGCTCCTCCCGGCGGACGCCCCCTGCTCTTCGTGCAACTCGGCCCGCACCGGCTCTCCTTTGAACACGGCGTAAGCCTTTGTGGTCAGGGTCAGGCTCCCATACTCCATGTCCTGATCCACCAAGCCCTGTTGGATGAACTGCCGCGCCAGATGCTGCCACTGCTTCTTGGAAAACTCCAGGCCGATGCCATAGGTGGACAGCCGGTCATGGCCGCGCTGCAAGATGCGTTTGGCCTTCGAGCCGCGCAGGACGTCGATCACGTAGTTCACGCCAAATTGCTCGCCCGTGCGCTTGACACAGGAGAGGAACTTCTGCGCCGGGATGGTGACGTCGACCAGGGGGCGCTCTTCTGCCAGACAGACATCGCACGTATCGCAGGTGTTCGCCTCGTATGTCTCGCCAAAGTAATCGAGCAGCAGCCGGCGGCGGCACCCCGTCGCTTCGGCGTAGCGGAGCATGGCCTGCAGGCGCATGGTCGCTCCCCGTTGTTCTGCCGGGGCCGCCTGCTCGATGAAGTGGTTGATGGTGTGTACGTCGCTGTAGCTGTACAGCAGCAGACAGTCAGCGCGCAGGCCGTCGCGCCCCGCCCGCCCGATTTGCTGGTAGTAGCTCTCCAAATCCTTGGGCAAATCATAATGGAGGATAAAGCGCACATTGGACTTGTCGATCCCCATACCAAAGGCCACCGTCGCCACCATGATGAGCACGTCCTCCTGGGTAAACTGCCGCTGGTGGCGGCGACGCGTTGCGCCGTCTAACCCGGCATGGTAGGGCAGTGCCGACCAGCCGCTGGCCCGCAATTGCTCTGCCAGCATATCCACCTGTCGCCGGGTGGCGCAGTAAATGATGCCCGATTCATCCCGGTGGTCTGTCAGGAAGTCCAAAACCTGTTGCAAGCCATTCGTGCGCGGCCGGGCCTCCAGAAACAGGTTGGCCCGGTCGAAGCTGGCGATGAAGGTGTTGGCTTGGTCCAGGCCGAGGGTCTGTTGGATGTCTTGCCGGACCCGCAGTGTGGCCGTGGCGGTGAGAGCGACGCAGACCGCCTGGGGCAGACGCCGGCGCACGCTGCGTAACTGGCGGTACTCCGGGCGGAAGTCGTGGCCCCAGGCGGAGATGCAGTGCGCTTCATCGATGGCCAGGCAGTCGACGCGACTCTGTTCCAGCAAGACCAGAGTCTCCGGCCGCAGCAAGGTTTCCGGGGCCGCGTAGAGCAGCTTGACCCGCCCTTGCCGGACCTGCGCCGTGGTCTGCCGGTATTCCTGGTAGCCCAAGGTGCTGTTGAGAAAGACGGCATCCACACCCCATTCCCGCAGTTGGCTGACCTGGTCCTCCATCAGGGAGATGAGGGGCGATACCACCACGGTCAGGCCATCGAAGCGGAGAGCAGGAAGCTGGTAGCACAGGGACTTGCCGCTGCCCGTGGGCATGACGACGAGCGTGTCCTGTTTTTCGAGGACATTTCGAATGATGTCGGCCTGCAGGGGACGCAGGGCATCGTAGCCGAAAACTTGCCGCAGAATCGCTTCGATGGATTGGGGGGCAGCAGATGGTGCCTTCACTCTTCTACCGTGTACCGTTTGCGCGAAGTCAGATGATAAAAATCGTCACCAAATAGGCTTGGCTGGCCGCCGGTGAGCCGCAACATGGCATCCTCCTGGGAAATCAACTGGTCCTGTTCGTCGATGTGCAAAACGTCAATCCCGCCGGCAACCAAAGTGCGAGCGATGAGCTTGCTGCGGTGACAGGTTTCCGGTTTGCCCTCGCTACACATCATCACCACCGGCAAGTTTTGTTCCCAGGCGCGACGCAAGCGACCGATTTCTTCTTGGAAAAACGCCTTCTGGCGACACTTGTCGTAGTCAACCTTGCCGTCCGTGTAGCAATCGGGATCAGGTGGTCGCCCCCCCAGCGCGTCGCCCATAAACACATAACGGATGCCCTGCTCCGCCAAGTGGCGTTGCAACGCATCCTTGGAAAACTCCGGTTTGTAGCGGGAATAGGGCTTGGAGCGGACGTCGATGAGATAGACAATGCCGTTCGCCCGCAGCACCTGGACGAAGTCGTCCATCTTCCGGGCGCCGTACCCGATCGTGTAAATGGGTTGTTTTGCCATGTCGCAATGAGAAAACCTAAAAGAAGTTCAACTTCTCTGAGAAGTTGAACTTCTCCAAGAACAAGAAACTTCTCCAGGAAGTTGAACTTCCAAGAAGGACAATGCCATCAATCTTACCCCAACCCCACCCGGTTGTCAAGCAAGGAAGTCCGTCGTCCATTCAGGGTTTGCGTCGGAGAGCCAACCCCTGTTCGCTCGCGGCGGATGACAATCCGCCGCCGCAGGGACGCGGACTGTCGTCACTCCGACAGCCATTGCCATAGGGCACTGTTGCGCTCGGCAGCGAGAACCGTTTCCCGGTCGCCGCGCAGCATCTGCCACACCACACGACTGCGCTTCACAAACAAATCCTTCAGCCGGACGACGTAGTACGGATAGACCCAGGATGATTCAGGGGAAACGCCATAATCTCGGTAAATGGTCTGCGTAGAGGGGAAGACATCCCTGAGGAGTTGGGGAACCTTGTCCTGAAGCCGGGCGGCCCCCTTGAGGTGTGCGACACCCGGAGATACCCCTATCGAGACAACCGAGTCGGTCAGCGACTGTTCCCGGGCAGCCGCAAGGATCGCTTCGTCGAAATCGGCCGGCCGGAGCGCGTGCAACACGTCATCCGGCACGGCGGCACCGACCAACTCTTTCGCCAGACGCAGGGCCACGTACGTGCCCTTGCGCCAGTGCCATCGCCCGGCACGCTGTTGCACCAGACCCCAATCAAGGGTGCTGCCATACCGCCGCACCACCGCCGCGATGTCCAGAAAAGGCCTCACTCCCATGATAAAATAGTGTTGGTAAGAGACGTGCATGGCCAGGTAAAGGAGCAGGTCTTCGGACGCCAGGCCCAGCACGGCAGTACCGGCGATTGTGGCCGGCACGGCGCGCTCCCA
>JAADHH010000079.1:44213-51712 GCA_013151955.1 Chloroflexota bacterium | reverse complement strand
CGGCATCCCGCTCAACATCATTGGCGGCCCCAAGTTCCCTGCCAAGCCAATGGTGTCTCCTACTACTGCATCCTTATCCACCTGGTCCCAGTCGAACCTCAGTCTGTAGTACATCCTGTTGGCATCGATCAGTCCGTTCGGGCCTTGGTTCCGTTCAACCCAGTAGTACTTGCCGCCATTGTGAAGCGCAGCGTCCAGCGACAGCGTTTGGCCCTTAAAGCCTTCGGACTCTAATCCTTGCAAGAGCAATTGGCCGTTTTGCTCAACCAACTGCCCTGCAAACAGTTTTTGTGCCCCGTACAGCCCGCTCCACATTGAGTAGTCTGCCAGGATGTACACGCTATCCCCACGCTCAATCAATCGCAGCACTTCCAACCAGCCTCCATGACCGGCATACCTGATGTCGTGCTGAAAGAGGTTTACCACCTCATCCCATGTATCAACACCGAGCAGTTGCATAATCTCATCCTCGCTCAGATGCCCCGTCGGGTCCGCATACCGCAGCGGATTGTTCAGCGCGTAGGCGTACCGGTTCAGCGCCTGCGGGTTGCCCGGCGCTGAACGCCAACGCTAAACGATGAATGCGGAACGATGAACGCTGCGCCACCGCCTGTTCCGCATTCATCGTTCTGCGTTCATCGTTTTCTTTGCCCCCCGTCTTCTCGTAGTAATCCCCCACGTACACTGTCGTCGTGCCATTGAACGTGGCCTTGCCGCGGTGGCCGTCGCCGTCGTACACGAAGCTGGCTTTCCCTAGTTGCGCATTACTGTACTGGTCATGGCTCATTATTCATCCAGCGATCTCGGCACTCTTCGCGGGCCCGGTCGCAGGGTGGAGTGCTGCAAGAAGTCAGTCATTTCTCGGTCGATCACCTCCAGAAGCCGCTGCAGATCATCCAGGGTCATGTAATCTGCGATGGGAGTGCCAATAACGATAGTGTATTCCGCGTAGCGCAGGATCAGGCTACACCCTTCTGGTTTAGCTACTCCATCCCCACCATTGCACCCAAACTCAAATCGATCGGCATGAGGCGGGCGATAAGTCCATCCCGCCGGGATGTAGCCCTCTCCAGCGTACACGCTGCTCGGTGAAGGGCTCAAAATGACTCGTGCGGCAAAGGAATTCCAGAAAACGTGAACTTCTTCGGAAATAGAAACCAAGCCAAACTCCCGGTAGTAGTTGACCCCAACGGCCCAACGCGCGAATGAGAAATCCGTATTTGTTTGTATGTCCGATGCATCTATACCACTAAAAGTCCACCCTGGAGGTAGCACTTCCTGTTGGTTCTGGAAGAGTTTCTTTATCGGGATCTCCGGTTCGCGTTGCGTAGACCGAAAGTACCCTGCTGTGCACCCTCCCAAGATAAGGAACACAGCCAGCAAACTGCCATAACAGCCTACATATCGCCGCCTCATGGTCCTCCTCCTAGCGGCTGTGTGTTGAAACGCGGCTCCTCTAGCACCGCCAGATAGAGATCAGCAGATTTGACTGCCACCCCGTACTGATTATAATTGAATATCCATCTGGATCGCCGCATTGTCCGACGGGTCATCCCAGGAAGCCAGCCAATTGTCGGCTCCTGGAGAACGGTGCGGCGTCCGGCCACTCAAGATATCCGAGCCAACTTGCTCGATCCCTGCACTTCCCGTTAACTCGGCTTGGGAGAAGGACGGATGGCTGAGTAGTCGTGGCAGGCCCTTCGTGGTGCCCTTGCGTAGGCTCGCGCATGGAAAAACAGGGATAAAACCCAAACATCCATGAGGTAAGAGGCACCTACAAATGCGTTACACCGAGATCGCGGAGACACTCTCTGAACGCTTACCAATTTTAATGCAATTGCCCTATCCATCAAAATCAAAGAAAGGGAAGTTGACATATCGGAGTATCGGGATTATACTGATGTCCGTTGTTAGCGAGGGCGGTTCCTGAACGAGGTCTGCACACACAAGCGTGTCCATTCCTCGTTGGGTTCCCTCACCCCGGCCGAGTGCGTGACTCAGCGGTGCAGAGAGAGCGCTCCCTGTATGGGGTGGCGAATTGAGAACAATTTTTGACCAGAGTGAGCCGCACAGGAATCGAACCTGTAACCTACTGATTAAGAGTCAGTTGCTCTGCCAATTGAGCTAGCGGCCCATATCGCTCTGATTATATCGTCAGAACGCAAAAATGTCAAACGTAGGATACAGCAACGGGAGGTATGACCTGCTCGAAGAAACCGGCACGAGTGGTTGTCTGTGCGTGTTCGTTTTGCTATGGGACGGGGTCTTGAACAGATGAACCCCGGCGATACCGAACGCTTGCAGATCACGATTCAGGGAGCCGTACAAGGGGTCGGGTTCCGGCCCTTCGTGTATCGCCTGGCGACGGAGGCCGGCCTCCCCGGCTGGGTGCGCAACGGTGCCCAGGGGGTCTTGATCGAAGTCGAAGGCCACCGGCAAGAATTGCAGCGGTTTCTGAACGACCTGGAGACCGGCAAGCCACCCCTGGCTATCATCCAATCGTTGGAGTTTGCGTATCTCGACAGGCAAGGCTACGAACACTTCGAGATTCTTCACAGCGACAACTTGGGGGCGAAATCCGCCTTTATCCTGCCCGACATCGCCACTTGCGAGGACTGTGTACGCGAAGTGTGCGACCCGGCAGACCGTCGCTTCCGCTACCCCTTCACCAACTGCACGAACTGTGGCCCGCGTTTCAGCATCATCCGCGCGCTCCCCTATGATCGCCCCAATACTTCGATGCGTCACTTCCGCCTCTGTTCCGACTGCGGGCGTGAATACGCAGACCCGCTCGACCGCCGCTTCCATGCCCAACCCAATGCCTGCCCGCGCTGTGGCCCGCGACTGACGTTGTGGGACGCTACCGGCCGGACACTGGCCCGCGACGAAGAGGCCTTGCAAGGGGCCGTACAAGCCATTCGCGAAGGGCATACGGTCGCCGTCAAGGGACTGGGTGGCTTTCATCTGCTGGTGGACGCGCAAAATGCGCAAGCTGTCCGGCGGCTGCGTCACCGCAAGCCACGGCCCCACAAACCCTTTGCCCTGATGTACCCAACCCTGAAGGCGATCCGTGCCGACTGTTTTGTGGATGAAGCCGAAGCGCGTTGGCTGCGCTCTCCCGAATGCCCCATCGTGCTTCTGCTGCGCCGGCCAGAGGCCCAAATCACCACCTGGGTCGCCCCGGACAATCCTACGCTGGGCGTGATGCTCCCCTACACACCGTTGCACCACCTGTTGATGGCCGCGCTGGACACCCCCGTCGTGGCGACCAGCGGGAATCGCACCGATGAACCGATCACCACCGATGAGCATCAAGCGCTGGGCCGTTTGCGTGGATTTGCCGACCTCTTCCTCGTTCACGATCGGCCGATCGTGCGGCACGTGGATGACAGCGTGCTGCGTATTATCCGCGGACAGCCGCTCTTGCTGCGTCGAGCGCGTGGCTTTGCTCCCTTGCCGCTCATCCTGCGCCGTCCCGTTCCCCCGATTCTGGCGCTGGGGGCGCACCTGAAGAACTGCGTGGCCCTGGCCTTTGACCGCCAAGCTTTCATCAGCCAGCACATCGGCGACCTCTCCACTTTTGAGGCCCACGAGGCCTTCCGGCAGGCCGTCGCTGACTTGCAACAATTGTACGAAGTGGCCCCCCGCTACGTGGCCCATGACCTGCACCCCGATTACCTCTCCACACAATATGCCAAATCGTTGAACCTGCCGGCCGTGGCCGTGCAGCATCACCACGCGCATCTGGCCGCCTGCCTGGCCGAAAATGAGGTGGAAGGGCCGGCCCTTGGCATCACCTGGGATGGCACAGGGTACGGGCCGGACGGCACCATCTGGGGCGGCGAATTTCTGCTGGGGGATGCGGGCGGGTTCCGGCGTGTGGCTCACCTGCGCCCATTTCGCTTGCCCGGCGGCGACCAGGCTGTGCGGGAGCCGCGGCGGTCGGCCTTGGGAATCTTGTATGCGCTCTTCGGTTCCCAGTCGATGAATCGTGACGACCTGGCCCCCGTGCAATCCTGCTCTGCCGAGGAGCGGCGTGTGTTCGCCCGGATGCTTTCGCAGGGTCTGAATGCACCGGTGACAACCAGCGCCGGCCGCTTGTTCGACGCCGTGGCTGCACTCACGGGACTCTGCCAGCACGCCTCTTTCGAAGCACAGGCCGCGATGGCCCTGGAATTCGCTGTGGATGAAACGGAGGCGACCGCCTACCATTTTGACCTGCGTCCCCCCGTGGAAGGAGACCTGGTCCGCGACGCCGAATATGTGGTAGACTGGGAGCCGGTGATCTATGCCCTGCTGGCAGACCGGCGAGCCGGCGTCCCGCCGGGCGTGATCGCTGCTCGTTTCCACAACGGATTGGCGGAGGTTGCCATCGCCGTGGCCCGTGCCGTGGGGGAACGCCGTGTCGCTTTGAGTGGCGGCGTGTTCCAGAACCGCTGCTTGTTGACCCGCATCGCCAGCCGGTTGGAAGCGGAAGGGTTCCGTCCCTACGTTCACCAACGTGTGCCTCCCAACGACGGGGGCATTGCCCTGGGACAGGTGGCCGTGGCTGCCGCCCGCTTTGAGTCTTAGAAGTTCGTCTTCTGCCAGAAGTCGAACTTCTATTCTATTTCACTACCTGAGCGAGCACGAATTTTCCCTGGCAGTGTATTTGGTGTATAATTGATCGTGCCGTATTGTGAATTTGCACCTCGAACCGGTAAGAGGTCCCCGTGGAGGCGGTTTGCCTATGGATATCTTCGACCCACACAACACACGACGGCCTGACCAAAGCCTGTTCTTCAAACGGGGCGACCCCAACGATGCGCGCCTCGGCGAGATTGTCCGCACGGACGAAGCAGCCTATGACGGCGCGCTGGTCGCGATCCTGGGCTGCCCCCAGGACGAAGGTGTGCGACGCAACCACGGCCGGCCGGGCGCAGCTCTGGCCCCAGACGAGATACGACGCTGCCTATATCGCCTGACTGCCGCCAACCTGGACGATCTGCCCATTGCCGATTTGGGCAATACGGTGATTCAGGCAACGCTCGAAGAGACCCATGCCCTGCACCAAGCTGTCGTGCAGCAAATTCTCCGCGATGGGAAGACGTTGGTCTCCCTGGGCGGCGGCAATGACATTTCGTACCCGGACTGTGCGGCACTGGCACAGGTGGCGACCGGCGTGCTGGCCTTCAACGTGGACGCCCATTTCGACGTCCGTGCCGATGCCGTGCGCAACAGCGGCACGCCCTATCGCCAGTTGATCGAAGAGGGCTTCATCCGGCCCGACCGCTTCTACGAGATGGGCCACCAACCCTTCGCCAACGCGCCCGCCTACGCGCAATACCTTCGCGAGCGTGGCGTACACGTGCAAAGCCTGGCCGATCTGCGCCGGTTTGGACTGATGCGAGCATTTCGCAGCGCCCTGGAAACCGGCGCACAGGCCATCTTCTGGGGCTTCGACCTGGACGCGGTACGGGCCGCAGACGCCCCCGGTGTGAGTGCGCCCACACCCATCGGCCTGACCGGCGACGAGCTCTGCCAGATTGCCACGCTGGCCGGCACAGACCCGCGCACACGAATCGTCGAATTCAGCGAGGTCAACCCGCAATTCGACGTAGACCAGCGCACCTGCCGCCTGACCGCCGCAGCGATTTGGCATTTTCTTGTGTCAATGGTCAGTGGCGAATAGCAGGGCTTTTCAAAATTCCTACGACTGTCCGAGACCTTGATCGGAAAATTTGAAAAGCCCCGGGCGAATAGCATGATGACGTGAACCGTAATGCGTAAAACGTGATACGCGACACGTAGCACGCAATACGCAGCAGTCTTGAGGAGGGAACCCATGAAACGCATCGTACGCGCCCCTCGGGGCACAAAACTGACCTGTAAGAACTGGCTGATCGAAGCACCCTACCGCATGATTCAGAATAACCTTGATCCGCAAGTGGCCGGCGACCCCGACAACCTGATTGTGTATGGCGGTCGCGGCAAGGCGGCCCGCAATTGGGCCTCGTTCGACGCCATCCTCGATGCGCTGCGCAGCCTCGAAGCGGACGAGACGCTGCTCGTGCAATCGGGCAAGCCGGTCGCCCTCTTCAGGACGCACAGCGACGCGCCGCGTGTGCTGATCGCCAACAGCAACATCGTTCCCAAATGGGCCACACAGGAAAACTTCGACCGCTGGGAACGCGAAGGGCTGATCATGTACGGACAGATGACCGCGGGTAGCTGGATTTATATCGGCACACAAGGCATTCTGCAGGGGACCTACGAGACCTTTGGTGCGGTGGCCCGGCAGGAAGGCTGGGGCAGCTTGAAAGGTAAGCTCGTCGTCACCGCCGGCCTGGGCGAGATGGGCGGGGCGCAGCCGTTGGCCATCACCATGAACGGAGGTGTCGGCGTGATCGTCGAGGTGGACCGCCGGCGTGCCGAGCGCCGCCTGGCGCTGCGCCAGATCGACACGATCACCAGCAACATCGAAGAGGCGATGACCTGGGCCGAAGGGGCTCTCTCGCAAGAAAAGCCGCAATCCATTGGGCTGATCGGCAACGCCTCCGAAGTGCTGCCCCAACTTCTGGAGCATGGCGTCGTGCCCGACGTGGTCACCGACCAGACATCGGCGCACGACGTGATGTACGGCTACATCCCGGCCGGCCTGTCACTGGGGGAGGCGGCAGAACTGCGCGAGCTCGATCCCGAAACGTACGAACGCTGGGCCATGGCCGCAATGGCGCGTCACGTGGAAACGATGCTCGCCTGGCGCGCGAAAGGCAGCGTCGTCTTCGACTACGGCAACAACCTGCGCCAACGCGCCTTCGATGCCGGCGTCGAAAACGCCTTCGATTACCCGGGTTTTGTGCCGGCCTACATCCGGCCACTCTTTTGCGAGGGGAAGGGACCCTTCCGCTGGGTGGCCCTCTCCGGCGACCCGCAAGACATCTACGCGACCGACCGCGCCATCATGGAGCTGTTCCCGCACGACGAACACCTGCATCGCTGGTTGAAATTGGCTGCGCAGCAGGTCGAGTTCCAGGGGTTGCCGGCTCGCATCTGCTGGCTGGGCTACGGTGAGCGTGCCCGCGCCGGTCTGTACTTCAACGAGATGGTAGCGAAGGGCGAGGTGCGCGCGCCCATCGTCATCGGGCGTGACCACCTCGACAGCGGCTCCGTCGCCAGCCCCAACCGCGAGACCGAGGGCATGCTGGACGGCTCCGACGCCATCGCCGATTGGCCTTTGCTCAACGCTTTGCTCAACGCCGTCGGCGGGGCGACCTGGGTGAGCATCCATCATGGCGGCGGTGTGGGCATCGGCTACAGCATCCATGCCGGTCAGGTCATCGTCGCCGACGGCACGCCCGAAGCAGCCAGACGCCTGGAACGGGTGCTGACCACCGACCCGGGCACCGGTGTAGCCCGCCACGCCGATGCGGGGTATCCGCAGGCCATCGCCTTCGCAAAAGAGCACGGGATCAAGATTCCGATGATGCAATGAGCAGATGAAAGCAGACTTGTTGATC
>JAADHH010000079.1:0-44193 GCA_013151955.1 Chloroflexota bacterium | reverse complement strand
GTCACTTGTGCCGCTCCCAACGGCCCCAAACGGGGTCACGCGCTGCAAGATGTGGGGATCATTGTGGATGGCGCCATCGCTGTTGCCGGCGGGCAGATCGTTGCTGTGGGCACGACGGACGAGCTGCGTGCCGCATGGCTTGCGGAGCGCCAGATCGACGCGGCCGGCAAGGTGGTCTGTCCCGGCTTCGTGGACCCGCACACCCACGTTGTGTACGCCGGAGACCGCGTCCACGAGTTCGAGATGCGCATCCAGGGAGCGACGTATCTGGAAATCATGGCCGCGGGCGGCGGAATTGCTGCGACAACGGCCGCAACCCGCGCGGCCACGCCGGCACAACTGGTGGCCGAGACCCGTACGCGCCTGGATGCCATGTTCGCTCTGGGCACGACCACCGCCGAGGTGAAGTCGGGGTATGGGCTGGATACGGAGACGGAGCTAAAGATCTTGCGGGCTATCGCCGAGCTGGACCGGACCCATCCGGTAGACTTGGTGCCTACGTTCATGGGGGCCCACGCGCTTCCGCCCGAATATGCAGGACGCACAGACGATTACGTGAACCTGGTGGTCGGTGAGATGTTGCCGGCCGTGGCCGAGTGGTATCGCTCGTCCCCCTTCGCCGCTCGTGGCGTGCCCCTGTTCGCAGATGTGTTTTGCGAACGCAACGCCTTCGACGTGGCCCAGTCGCGACGTGTGCTGGAGGCGGCAAAAAAACTGGGTATGCGCACAAAGGCGCACGTAGACGAGTTCACCGCGCTGGGGGGCGTGGCCATGGCGCTCGACCTGGGCGCTACGTCGGTGGATCACCTGGATGTGACCGGCGAGGAGGATGTCGTGCGGCTCGCTGCCTCCAGCACTATCGGCGTACTCATTCCGGCGGTGAATTTCAACCTGGGGAGCACCCACTTTGCCGACGCGCGCGGCTTGGCCGATGCCGGCGCCGCCATTGCCTTGACGACCGACATCAATCCGGGTTCCGCGCCCTGTCCGGCGATGCCGTTGGTGATGGCCATCGCTTGTCGCTACCAGCAGTTGCTCCCTTCCGAAGCCCTGAATGCCGGCACCATCAACGCCGCCCACGCCATTGGTCTGGCCGATCGCCTGGGGTCATTGGAGGTGGGCAAACAGGCCGATATCTTGATCGTCAATGCGCCCGACTACCGGCACATTGCCTATCAGTTCGGGGGCAATCTGGTGGAGCAGGTTATCAAGCGAGGGCGGTTACGAATTATCAACGATCAATGATAGGAGTTACGCGGTCAAAGTGACCGGCACTTCAGAATCGTGTCTGGAGCACTTGTTTTGGCTGTAAAGCCGGCATCGCTGGTCTCTCAACGGCGTTGAGGAAGTGCCGGTCACCTGGTTCTGCTCTCACTGCGTAAGTCCTGCCAATGATCAATTGGCAATTGGCAAGGTAGAAAAATCTGTCAGGCCACACAGGCCGGCAAGTTACGACGGGGGGCATTGTGACGACACATGGTGATTGTATTCTGGATGGCGAAAGCCTGACGATAGAGCAGGTGCTGGCGGTGGCTTTCGGGCAACCTGGCCGCCCGCGCGTCGTGCTGGACGAGGCGGCCCAGGCCCGCGTGACTCGTGCGGCAGAGGCTGTGCAGCAATTGCTGGCCCGGGGAGAAATCGCCTACGGCATTACCACCGGGTTTGGCGCATTCAAGGATCGGGTCATC
This sequence comes from Chloroflexota bacterium, assembly GCA_013151955.1. GTDB lineage: Bacteria > Chloroflexota > Anaerolineae > Ardenticatenales > JAADHH01 > JAADHH01. The sequence continues at coordinate 42,505 of JAADHH010000079.1, read as the reverse complement.
GCCCCGGAGCAGGTGGAGCAGCTTCAGCGCAACATCATCGTCAGCCACGCCGTCGGTGTGGGCGATCCGTTCGACATCCCGACGACACGGGCCATCATGCTGATCCGCGCGAACACGCTGGCCCGCGGCCATTCGGGCATCCGCCGGCAAACGTTGCAGCTTCTGCTGGACATGCTCAACGCCGGCGTGCATCCGCTGATTCCGCAAAAAGGTTCACTCGGTGCCAGCGGCGACCTGGCCCCGCTGGCGCACATGACTTTGCCGATGATTGGCGAAGGAGAGGCGGTCTATTGCGGCGAGCGCTTGTCGGGGGGAGAGGCCTTGCGGCGAGCAGGGTTGGAACCGGCTACGCTGGCCGCCAAAGAGGGGCTGGCACTGACGAACGGCACGGCGGTGATGTGCGCGCTCGGCGTCCTGCAGACAGCGCGCGCCGAGCTTCTGAGCCAGACTGCCGACGTTGCCGGCTGCCTCAGCCTGGAAGCGCTGCACGGCACGGATCGGGCATTCGATGCGCGCATCCATCGTTTGCGCGCATATCCACGCCAGCAAGACTGTGCGCGGCATTTGCGGGCCCTGCTCGCCGGCAGCCAGTTCACGCGCGCCCACGATTCGCCAAACGTGCAGGACGCGTACACCTTGCGTTGCATGCCGCAAGTACATGGCGCGGTGCAGGAAGCCGTTGCCTACGCCCGTTGGGTGTTCGAGATCGAACTGAACGCCGTTACCGACAACCCCTTGCTGTTCGTCGATGAGGTCACGGACGAGGTGACGGTCCTGTCGGGCGGAAATTTCCACGGTGCGCCGCTGGCCATCGCCATGGACTATCTTGGCCTGGCGGTGAGCGGGCTGGGCAACATCTCCGAGCGGCGGGTGATGCGCTTGACCGACGAAGCCTCGAACACACACGTGCTGCCGGCCTTCCTGACGCAACAGGGTGGGCTGAATTCCGGCTTCATGATTGTGCAGTACACGGCCGCTGCGTTGGCTACCGAGAACAAAATCCTGGCGCATCCGGCCAGCGTGGACACAATCCCGACCTCGGCGAACGTGGAAGACCATGTCAGCATGGGTTGCACGGCGGCACTCAAGCTCCGCCAGATTTTGGACAACGTGGAGCACATCCTGGCCATTGAGCTGATGGCCGCGGCGCAGGGGATTGACTTTCGCCGGCGAGCGATGGGGGCGCAGACGCGGTTGGGGCAGGGCACCCAGGTGGCATACGCGCTCATCCGGCAACACATCCCCTTCATCGAGCAAGACAGGGTGATGTACCCCTACGTCGAGGCTGTGCGAAAGCTCGTTGCCGAAGGCAAGGTCGCCGGCGACGTGAATCGCCTCACGGAGGCGTAGGCAAGGGGTCGCACCGGAATGGGGATTCCGGCGCTACGGTCAGACGTAGCCCTGGGGTCCCCATTCCAGGGCGGTGGAACCCCAACGCAAAAGAATGCCGGCCACCCCCACCGTGTTCCGAATTTGACAAACTGCACAAGGTGCGCTAAACTATCAGGTAATTGAATATGTAACCTTCGGGGCAGGGTGAGGATGTGGCTGTTGAACCGGCGACATTCCAATTCCCGACCGGTGGTAAGGCAAGGGCCGCGGTCACTTGTCGAGTCCACGAGCCGCAAGGCAGATCCGGTGAGAAGCCGGAGCCGACGGTATAGTCCGGATGGAAGAAGGTTCGCCACGATGCACCTGCCAGGATTTGCTCCTGCGGGTGGTCGTTGTGTGGCTGTCCTCGGAGGTCTCCTTTTGGGTGACCTCTTTTGCGTTGGCACGGCTTGCGTGCCGATCTGGACGGTTGCCTGATCACGTGTGTGGCGTGTGGCTTTGCGTCTTTGTCTGCCCGAAGGTTCCACGACTTTCGGGCTTTTTGTTTGCAATGGCTGGGAAGGGGGCACCGTACACCTTCCCGTGCAGAGGACACGATTTATGGAGATAGCTGCCTTACACAAACTATCTGCGTTCCTGGAAACGGACACGAAACAAGAACGAGACGCACCTTGGCGCAATGTGGCAGCCTTGGTCTGGCGGCTGGAAGTCTGGCTTGTGCCGTTGGTTGTGGTTGGGTTCCTCGGCCTGTGGGAGATGGTGATTCGTTGGGCGGACTACCCTGCCTTCATCCTCCCTTCTCCCCCGCGCGTGTACGCCCGCTTCCTGAGCGTGCTGGCCGATGGCACCCTGCTCCATCACACCTGGGTTACCGCGACCGAATCGGTACTCGGTTTTGCTCTGGGGTTCGCTGTAGCCACGATTCTCGGTTACCTGCTGGCCAAGTCGCCGGTAGCCGAAAGGCTGTTGTCGCCCTACATCGTGGCCTCGCAAGCTATTCCCATTGTGGCCCTGGCCCCCTTGCTGATTCTCTGGTTTGGCAATGGTCTGACATCCAAAATCCTGGTCAGCGCACTGATTGTCTTTTTTCCCATCCTGGTGAATACCATTGTGGGCGTGCGCTCCGTGGATCCAAGGTGGATGGACTTGATGCGCTCGCTCACCGCATCTCGCTGGCAAGTACTCACCAAGGTCGAGATTCCGGCGGCGTTACCGGTCCTGTTTGGGGGCATAAAAGTGGGCATCACCCTTTCTGTGGTCGGTGCCGTCGTCGGCGAATTTGTGGGTGCGGACCAGGGTCTCGGTTTCCTTGTGAACCTCTCGCGCGGGCTCTTCGATACGCCGCTCATGTTCGTATCGATCTTCACTCTCGTGGCCCTGGCACTTACCCTGTATACAACGGTTTTCTTTCTGGAGAAAACCATCATCCGTTGGAGATAGAAAAGGAGATTATGCCGGATATGAAGCTGCCCAAACAACACCCTCTGATCCTTACCCTTTCTTTGATCATCTTAATCCTTTCGCTGGCGGCATGTACGCCGACTCCTACGAATCGCGCCCCTTCTGCTGCGACCGCGACCGAGACCCCGAACCCCCAGCCGGCCACTCGTGACGTAATCTTATCCATGGGCTTCATCCCAAACGTGCAGTTTGCCCCTTTCTACGTCGCCCTGGAGAAAGGGTACTTTGCCGAGGAAGGCATCAACCTGCAATTCGACTACGGCATGGAGTCGGACCTGTTGAAGCTGGTGGGCACAGGAAGCCGTGCATTCGTGGTGGGCAGCGGTGACCAGGTGCTCCTGGCCCGCTCGCAAGGGTTGCCCGTGGTTTATGTGATGAACTGGTACCGGAAGTTTCCTATTGCGGTGGTTGCTCTGCAAGACTGGCTCAAGCGCCCGGCCGATCTCGAAGGCCGCAAGGTTGGCATACCGGGACTCTTTGGTGCCAGTTATGTGGGGTGGCAAGCCCTGGTCTACGCCACCGGCCTGGACGAGCAAAAGGTGCAACTGGAAACGGTCGGCTTCACGCAGATCCCCAGCCTGACCGAAGGAAAGGTAGACGCGGCAGTCGTCTATGCTGCGAACGAGCCGCTGCAATTGCGTCGAGCCGGTTACAAGCCGAGCGTCCTTTACGTGTCGGATTATGTGGACCTGGTTGCCAACGGGCTCATCACCAATGAAGAGACGATTGCCAATGACCCCGAGTTGGTGCAGGGTATGGTGCGGGCCAGCCTGCGTGGCCTGGCCGATACCCTGGCCGATCCCGAAGCGGCCTTCGAGCTGACTCTCCGGTATGTTCCCGAAGCGGGCGGCGAGAACCGCGAGGCCCAGATGGCCGTCCTGAAAGAAACGCTCGGTTTCTGGAAGAGTGACACCCTGGGGATGTCGTCGGCCCAGGCGTGGACCGCCTCGGAGGCGTTCATGCGCAAAAGCGGCCTGCTGACAACGGATGTCGCCGTGGACAAGGCCTATACCAACCGGTTTGTGCAGTAGGCAGATGGGTTCACTTGCTACAAAGATGGTGAACTATTGATAGTTGCGCCGTATCAGCGGAATAAGCGCTGCGTGCGGGGTGACGAGCCGGCCATGAATATCCTGGTAGGCTGTGCCATCACGGTCGTGTTCCCACACGACAAAGTAGTTGGTATGGCCGCCGGCTGAGATCGGGTTGGTGCGATCCGTCGCCGGGCCGGGGTGAACAATGGGAAAACTAGCACCCATCGTCTCATCCGGCTGCACCAGACGCCCCCAAACGCCATATTTGAGATTCGTATACCTAGTTTGCCAGGTGACGAGATACTCTGTTCCCGCCAGACTGCAAGCCACGTCGGACTCTCGTTCGGGGGAGGTGGTATCATCAATCAAGTGTACCCCCGCCAGCGTACCATTCCCGCCGATGAAGCGCGCATAGATGGCATCGTTGCTTGCGCTCTGGTCCGATTGCCAGGAGACCAGATACTGGTCGGCCTCCGGGCAAGCGGCCACGGCAGGATGGATCTCGGCGGCGGGCCAGCCGGCAATGCCGAATTCCCCCCCAAAGTTTTTGCTGAGATTGCCTGTCACCCGGTAGCCGAAGATGTCCACAGCGTTGTCGTACACCACCAGGTACTCATTGCGGGCCAGATTGTAGGCCACGTCGGGGTTGACGCGGTTCTGTGTAAGGTTATTGATCGTCAGATCGCTGGCACCACCGGGGAAGCCACTCCCATCGGCTTTTACCCGCCGCCCGCTGATGTACATGGGCGGTGTGCCGGCCTGATACTGATTCGCCCAGACGACCAGGAACTCTTCCACGGCCCGGCCATAAGCTACCCTGGGGTTCCATTGATGGGTGCTCCAAGTGGAGATGGCGAATGCGGTCAGGCCGGTGCTGGGGCCGTCCCAGGGGATGAAGCGCCCGTAGAGGTCCCAGTCGCTGCCATTGCCGAAAGTGTCGAAGACCCAGACCACCAGATACCGGTCGTTGACGGGATCATAACCCACGGCCGGCTGGGCGCTGTCTTTGGTAGGGTGCTCGTAAACGGTGAATTCGCTCAACACCTGGCCTTGCTCGGAGATACGCACCGCCCGAATGTCGCGCGTGCCGATGACCCACTTGTCGTGCCACACCACCAGGTACTCCCGATGCTTCCAGTTGTAGGCGACAGATGGCAAGTACTGTTCATCGTCGTGAGCGGAGACCGTGATCTCGCTGCTCAGATGCGGCCCGGCGGTCAGTGCCGATGTGCCGGCAGGAATCTGCCGTGCCCACCCCTTCACCGGGACGACGAGCAATACGCCCAACAACCCTAGTGCCGCTACGAACACAGATAGACGTCTCTTTTTCATCGTCGTCCTTCTTTCTGGTACCGGACACCTACAACTCCCGTCCCCGGTACCCTTCTTAAAGGGATTACCCTGGAGACACCTGCCTCCAGCTCTTTTCTACGACGGATACCACGACTTTTTTGCTTTTTCGTATCTTCTCGATAATCCGTGGTAGGGGCATGGCCTTGCGCCTGCCCCGTAGGGCGACCGCAAGGGATCGCCCCTACTTTTTGAGAAGATACGCTTTTTCTGTGTAAATCCGTGCAAGCTGTGGCAGATTCAGGAGGTGCTGAAATCCTTGACGCCCCAAATTCTTTACAAACGAGTCAAGATACTGAACACAGATAAAGCTTTTTTGATCTGTGCCAATCTGTGTCCCATCAGCTTGTCGGTTTGAGGCGCAGCTTCGTTAGACGATTAGTAGAATTCATCCAACCATCTTGTTTCATTTATATTCTGCAACATCTCATTTACGCCTTCCAAATTAAAATTCTCCGAATCGAATTTTTCACCCCACCACTCCCTGTACATCTCGTGTTCCTCGTGTGTGGGGTCTCTCAGTGCTTCCAAGAATCCTGCAAATCCCCACACGCCACCGACATCTTCCGGCGGACAGGCCCGCTTCCCCTTCAAACAGCGGGGATATTGCGTGTTCGGGTCAGCCGGTAAGATCTTCTCTACGATGATTTGATGCTCCCAGCTATCCCCAAAATCGTATTCATAGATGAATCTGCGTTTCTCGGCGAGTGCTACGTCCGCTAACCGGTATTCGCGCTCATCCATCGTCGGTTCCCAACCATAATTGCTGGGGATGCTGTAGTACTCACCATCGATGACGAATTGATGCAAATGGCTGTTGGTCCAGCCCATCGCAATCTGGATGATTTTGTGCAGGTCGTACAACGACGTCTCTCCGGGCACCAATAGGCGTCTCCAGATTGGTGGCTTGCTGCCCCGAAGCGTGACTTTGATCTGGTAAACCTTGTTTTTTGAAGGTGATTTGGGTGACATGATTCTCGACCTCTCTTTCTGAGATTGAAAAAACACCGGCCAGCCAACGGGCGCGGGGTCTGCGGCCCCCCCCCACAGCGCTCACGTGGTGCGTAGCACACCGTTGCGGCACAAGTCGCACGCAGCCCGCCGGGTAAATCGCCGAGACAGACCTCCTCGGACATAGGGGCAACGTTGGGGCTATGATGCGAACTTGCATGGAGTTGTATACAGTATACACTAGCTTTGGTGCTGTGTCAAAACTGTAGTCTGGGTGGAGGTGTCCGTCACAGTTTGGTTGGTCAAGGGCCGGCCTGGACGCGACGGAATGGGGATTCCGTCGCTATGGTCAGACGTAGCCCTGGATCTCCATTCCAGGGCGGTGGAACACACCCTTCGCCCAACGCTCCACGTTTCACGATACCCTACCCCATCGCGCTTTTGCAAATGTCTTTTTCTTCGTGTACAATACCCCTGCGGATGAGGACCTAGTCGAGGAGGAGACGGACGATGAAACCTTTGCTGCTGGCCATTGACATTGGGAATACGAACGTGGCCCTGGGGCTCTACGATGAGGATGTGCCGGTGGCCCAGTGGCGTATTGCCACGGAAGCGCAGCGATTGACCGACGAGTATGCCGTACTGTTGGACGGCCTGTTCCGCCAGCGGGACATCACCTTTGGCGACATCGGCGGCTGCGTGTTGGCCTCTGTGGTGCCGCCCCTCACCGGCACGTTCACCGATTTGGCCCGGCGCTACCTGCATGTCGAACCGGTAACTATCAGCGACAATATCAAAACAGGGGTACGCATTTTGTACGACAATCCACACGAGGTCGGCGCCGACCGTATTGTGAACGCGCTGGCCGTCCAGCGGAAATATGGCACGCCGGCTATCGTGGTTGACTTTGGCACGGCCACCACCTTCGATGTGATCTCGGCAGAAGGTGATTATCTCGGTGGCGTTATCGCTCCGGGCATGGCGATCTCCGCCGAGGCTCTCTTCCAGCGGGCCGCCAAGCTTCCCGAGGTGGAGATGGCCGCGCCACCGTCGGTGATCGGCAAGAACACGGTGCACAGCATGCAAGCCGGCTTGGTTTTGGGCTACGTGGCCCTCGTCGAGGGGCTGGTCCGGCGCATCGAAGAGGAGTTGGGTCGCAAGGCACACGTCATCGCCACCGGGGGGCTCGGCGCGCTGGTTGCCGCTTACACCGGCTGTATCGAGGCGGTCGATTTGAATCTGACCATCGAAGGGTTGCGCATGATCTACGACATGAACCGGTGACATGGGCTATCTTGCCAGCTTTGTCATTTCGCTGATTCTGCTCGTCGTTGCCAAGCGATGGGTCGACCAGCAAGTGCAGACGGTCATCCTGGGAGCGACTCGCAGCGAGGGGCTGACCATTATGCTCTTTGCGTTGATCTTCCTGCCCGGTACAATCGTTCACGAAGGCAGCCATTGGCTGGTAGCCCGACTGCTGGGGGTGCGGACCGGCAAGGTGTCTCTGCTGCCTCAACGCAAGGGGAGAGACCAAATTGTGATGGGTTCGGTGATGGTTGCCCAGGCAGACCCCGTACGCTCCAGCCTCGTTGGCCTGGCCCCCTTGCTCGGTGGCAGTCTGGTGGTGATCTTGCTGGTGCAGTTTGCTTTGGGCATAAGCGGCCCCCACACGCTTTTCTACGATGAACAGGGCCTGGCTAAGCTGGGCAAGCAGATTCTGGATTTGTTCCGCACCCAGGATGTGTGGCTCTACCTCTACCTCCTTTTCGCAGTCAGCAACAGCATGTTGCCCAGCCCGTCCGACCGCAATGCGTGGCCGACGCTTCTGGCGTATGCGGCCCTTGTGGGGGTCGTCACCTATCTGCTTACCGGCGTCCCCACCATTCCTGGGGACGTGGCCCAAAACGCCGGCCTGGCCCTGGATTACCTGTCGTTTGCGTTTGTGATCACCTTGCTGGTCGATTTTGTGGCCCTCGGCGTGCTCATACCTTTGGGCTTGATTCTGACCCGCGATCTGTAAGCAGGGAGAGTTGCCAACCCTCATTCAATTGGACTCATCGAATTGGCCCGCATTGGTTGTAGCCAAACGGGCCGTTTTTTGTTATGATAGGTACTGAAACATGTTTGGAGAGCAGGGAGAATAATGACCATGTATGTGTCCTTGGATCGCGCTGCACCTGTGCCTTTGTATCTACAGTTAAAAGACCATCTGCGCCGGAAAATCGAGGAGGGAATATTGCCGCCGGCCACCCGCCTGCCACCAACGCGAGAATTGGCCGCCGAGCTGGGCGTAAACCGCATCACGGTGGTCAACGCCTACGCCGAGCTGGAAGCGGAAGGGCTGGTCACCGGCCAGGTCGGGCGGGGGACATTTGTCTCCTTGCCGGCATCATTGGCCGATCAGGCCGGCAAGTCGCATCCACCGGCAGACCGCTATGGGTGGCAGACCGCGTTCCTCGTCGCCGGCAAGGTCTCGGCGAACTTGATGATGCGCGACATGCTATCTCTGGCCAATCAGCCGGGGATCATCTCCTTTGCCATGGGCTCTCCCGCCGCAGACCTGCTGCCGGCCCAGGACTTTCGCCAGGCATTGAACGTGGTCTTGCGTCGCGAGGGGACTCGCGCGTTGCAATACGACCTGCCTGAAGGTTGCGGAGAGCTGCGTACGGCATTGTCTGCGTACCTGGCGAAGCAAGCGGTGCCGGCCGCCGAAGATGAAATCATGATTACGTCCGGGTCCCAGCAAGCCATCCATCTGGTGACGGAGGCCCTCTTGCGTCCGGGAGATACGGTGATTACCGAAAGCCCCACCTATCTTGGAGCGATTGACGCTTTCCAGGCTCACGGCATCCACATAGCCGGTATCCCCGTGGATGGGGAGGGACTGCAATTCCCATTGCTGGAACGACTCATCCGGCAACATCGGCCACGGATGATCTACACGATCCCGACGTTCCACAACCCCACCGGCGTCACCCTGTCTGTGGAGCGCCGGCACGCGTTGATTGATCTGGCCCGCAAGCACGATCTCTTGATCCTGGAGGATGCCACCTGCAACGAGTTACGGTACGAGGGACGTGCGCTCCCCACCTTGCGCTCTCTGGACAAAGACGGGCACGTGGTCTATGCCGGTTCGTTTTCCAAGACCTTTTTGCCGGGACTGCGGGTTGGGTACCTGGTCGCCTCCGGACATATTTTCCGCCGGTTGCTGAGCGCAAAACAGACCGATGATCTGCACACCTCCCCTTTGCTCCAGTTGGCTCTGGCGCACTATATGGCCAATGGCCAATTGGCGCAACATATTCAGCGCATGTGCGCGGTGTATCGTGAACGTCGCGACGTGATGCTGGAAGCAATGGCCCGCTTTCTGCCGGCCCGTACCCGCTGGACCATCCCGCACGGCGGATTGTGTCTTTGGGTAACGCTCGACCCTCCGGTGCCGACAACACATCTCTATTTGAAGGCGATTGAACATGGCGTCGCCTTTGCCTTGGGGTCCGTGTTCTACCCCGCCGGGCAGTCCGGCTCGCACTTCCGGTTGAATTTCTCCGCGCACTCTCCGGAAACTGTTCGGGAGGGTGTGCGGCGCTTGGGCAAAACCTTAAAATCTATGGCCTGAATATGTATGGGGGGGTGTCGGTTGTGACAATGTCACCTTGGCAACCGTTCAGCGCCCCATGAATCTGCCACGGATTAACACGAAAAAACGTATCTTCTCAATAAAACGGGGTGTCAATAAAACGGGGTGGGGCGACCCAGAAGTTCGACTTTTACCAAAAGTCGAACTTCTTCGCCCCGGAATATTGAGAAGATACGAAAAAACAAAAGAATTCGTGAAAATCCGTGTAAGCTGTGGCAGAAAAGAGCGTGAAGCAGGTGTTTCCGGGGTACTCCCTGAATGCTTACTCACCTTGAATGATCAAGAGGGGAGAAGTTCTAATGAAACGTATTTTCGTGCTGTTACTGGCGAGTGTGTCCATCTTGTTTTTGGCGTCTTGCCAGCCGAAGCAAGCTGCGCTGGGTTCGGCGGAGAACCCCATCAAGATGGCCATCGTGCCTTATGAAGAAGCCGAGCGGCTGGTTGCCGACATGAAGCCGGTGGTCGAAATGCTGGAGAAGGAGACCGGATATCACTATGATTTCTCGGTCGTGACCAGTTACGCCGCGCTTATCGAAGGGATGGGGGCGAATAAGGTAGATGTGGGGTGGTTTGGGCCACTGGCCTATGTCTTGGCCCACGAAAAATACGGTGCGAACGTCATCCTGGTTTCGATTGAATATGGCCAGACGACGTACCGCAGCGAAATCATCGTCCGTACAGATTCCGGCATCAACAGCCTGGCGGACCTGAAGGGCAAGCGTTTCGCTTATGTGGACGCTGCGTCCGCATCGGGGTATTTGTACCCGCGGGCCATGCTTGCCGCCGCCGGCTACGATCCGGACACGTTCTTCGCCAAGACGACCTTCGCCGGCAGTCACGATAGCGCGGTGGTGGCCGTCTATCGTGGCGACGTAGACGCCGGCGCGGTCTACGAAGACGCGCGCGATGCCGTGGAAAAGGCGCTGCCCGATGTGATGGACCAGGTGAAAGTTATCGCCTACAGTGACCCCATCCCCAATGACAACGTCGCCGTGCGCAAAGGCCTTCCCCCAGAGATAACGAACAAAATCAAGCAAGCTCTTTTGGGAATGGCAGCGGATCCGGAGGGGCTGAAAGTGCTGGCCAAAGCGATTGGCGTGGACGGGCTGGCGCCGGCCAAGGACAGCGACTACGATCCCGTCCGGCGTGCCGCACAAGCCTTGAGGCTGGACTTGGAAAGCCAGGTGAAATAGGCGAATCAGCGAAGCAGTCGCGCTCGATGCTCCACGCTCCACGATTTTCGTCGTTGGTGGCGTGCAACAACCCATGGACACTGACTCACGGATGTTGGGAAACACAGACTCTTCCCTGTTTTATCCGTGTTCCCTCCCATCCGTGAGTCAGCCCTCAGATTCTCGCAGCCAAGACGTGAATGGAATCTGGGCTATGGAATGCTGGCCAGTCGCAAGCCGAAACAAGCCTCAGGGTTACTGCTCAGGCACGCAGGGAGAATAGCTTCAGCAGCCGGCGGTAGCCCCCCCAGCTCCCCAATCCTGGGGGGCTGGCTGAGTAGTTTGACAATGTCACATTTCCTTGCACGGCGGTTGAAACCGCGTGCTACCGGTGGCGAAGGCCACCTGCTCGTTTAGCTGCCGCAGGGCAGCTTCGCCCCACGTAGCCGCGAATTCATTCGCCAGGCGTTCGAATGTGACATTGTCAAAGTAGTTACGCCTCGGGGAAATCAAAACATCAGGCTGCACCCTTGCGCACGTAGAACCGGTAGTGGTCTTCCTGATCCTCGATCCCCAACAACTCGGCGTTGGCTCTGATGGCCCACGTCTCTAGGTCCGGACGGGAATTGGGGTCGGTGGCCAAAACCTCGATGATTTCTCCGGGAGCCAGGCTATCCAGCGCCTTCTTGGCTCGAAAGATTGGCACCGGATAGATCGTACCTCGGGCATCCACACGTGTTGCTACAGACCATTCCTCTGCCACGATTCCCTCCTTAGAACAATCCTATCGTACGACCGGTTTCATCAATATCAACCCCCTTGAATGCGGGATTGGAGCCGAGACCGGGCATGGTCAACACCGGTCCGCACAGGGGATAGAGAAAGCCGGCTCCAACAGAGGCCCGCACGTCACGCACAGGCAGCCGGAAGCCTGTGGGCACGCCTTTCCAGGCAGCGATGTGGGAAAGCGACAAATGGGTCTTGGCCATGCAGACCGGTAAATTGCCATACCCCCATTCGGTGTACTGGGCAATCTTTCTCTCGGCGGCCAATTCGTAGTCTACACCGTCCGCACCGTACACGTTGGTCGCAACCGTTTCGATTTTCTCTTTGATGCTCATGTCGTCTTGGTATAGGAATCGAAAGTCGTTGGGCTTTTCCGCTGCTGCGATAACGGCAGCGGCCAGTTCTACGCCGCCGTCGCCACCCTGTGCCCAGACCTGACTGAGGTACGCGCCTTCGGCACCGGCCTCGACTGCGCGTTGCCTGACCAGTTCGACCTCGCGATCCGTGTCCGTCGGGAAGTGGTTGATGGCTACGACAACCGGTACGCCAAAGAGGCGCACATTTTCGATCTGCCGGGCCATGTTTGCACAACCTTTGTCCAATGCTTCCAGGTTCTCTTCCTTGAAGGCCTGGGGCAACGGCTTGCCGGCGATCACTTTGCCGAGGCCGCCGTGCATCTTCAAAGCCCGGATCGTGGCGACCAGGATCACGGCATCGGGCTTCAGGCCGGAATAGCGACACTTGATGTCCATAAACTTCTCCATGCCGCAATCTGCTCCAAATCCACTTTCGGTGACCGTGTATTCCGACAGTTTCAGGGCCAAGCGGTCTGCCAAAATCGAGCTATTTCCGTGGGCGATGTTGGCAAAGGGGCCGGCATGGACAAAGACGGGGGTGTGTTCCAGCGTTTGGAACAGGTTCGGCTTGATCGCCTCTTTGAGCAAGACGGTCATAGCGCCGGCCACACCCAGGTCTTCGGCGGTCAGCGGCTTGCCGTTCGTGTCGGTCGCGAAAACGATGCGGCCCAGGCGCGCGCGCAGGTCGAATAGATCGGTGGTCAGCGCCAGGATGGCCATGACCTCGGAAGCGACGGTTATGTCGTAACTCGACTCCCGTGGGTACCCATTCGCTTTCCCCCCCAGGCCGATGACGATTTTGCGGAGGGCGCGGTCGTTCACATCCACGACACGGGACCAGGTGATGCTGAAGGGGTTGATGTCCAGCGGGTTCTTGTGCAGGATGCTGGCATCGATGGCCGCGGCCATGAGGTTGTGTGCCACACTAACTGCGTGGATATCTCCGGTCATGTGCAGATTGAACTGTTCCATGGGAATGACTTGCGAGTATCCTCCGCCGGCTGCTCCGCCCTTTATGCCGAAAGTGGGGCCCATGGATGGTTGGCGAATGCAGGTGACCACACGTTTGCCCAGACGGGCCAGTGACTGGCTCACACCAACTGTTGTGGTCGTTTTACCTTCTCCCAAAGGTGTTGGCGTGATTGCCGTAACATCGATGTATTTGCCGTTGGGGCGGTCGGCCAACCGGTCCAAGGCAGAAAGGTCCACTTTGGCCATGTAGCGCCCATAGTGCTCTAATTCATCTTCCATCAATCCTGCAGCCAGAGCAATGTCTTTGATGGGTTTGATTTCCGCCGACTGAGCAATCTCCAAGTCACTACGCATTTGCAAAACCTCCTTGTATTTTAATCTTCTATCAACGCGGGGCTAGAATACCCACATTGTATCACACGTAAGCGCCGATGTCAATGGGGGTATACGTTGATGCGTTGCACCAAAGATAGTGCTTTTGCAAAAAGAGGAGAAAGGCAGTAAAATACATGCAGGAGAGAACGCTTTACTAGTCGAGACAGGGAGGTACTCGATGGCCATTCGTCCGCAAGTCGTCTACGTCTGTGCGCACTGCCTGAAAGTTTCTGCAGTACAAGAAATCTGTCATGACGAGGATATGTTAAAATGTGAATGTGGGGCACCGGGTGATGAGCGCTCCCGGCCGATCACGGTGCAGGGCCGGCTGGTGACCCATGCCCCACGCTGGTGGGTCGAGGCTTGTTGTACTCGGGCCCAAACTAACGTGCAATGAGGAGTGTTTCATGAAAAACATTGAGAATGTGGTCATTATTGGTTCTGGCCCGGCCGGCCTTACGGCCGCCATTTATACCGCTCGTGCCCAGTTGGAGCCTTTGCTGATTACCGGCCAGGAAATTGGTGGACAAGTTTCCATCACCAGCGAGGTAGAGAATTACCCCGGCTTTCCAGAGGGATTGACCGGGCCCGACCTGGTCCAAAACTTTCAGCAGCAGGCCGAACGGTTCGGCACGCGACTGGAGATCGATGAGGTAACAGAGGTTGACTTTCAGCAAGAACCGTTCCAGTTGACGACGCATGGCGGGCAATTCCGTGCAAAATCGGTGATCATCGCCACCGGCGCTTCTCCGCGCCGCTTGGGCGTGCCCGGAGAATCAGAGTTGACCGGAAAAGGTGTTTCATATTGTGCGACCTGCGATGGTTTCTTCTTTCGCGACAAAGAATTGGTGGTTGTGGGAGGTGGGGATAGTGCGCTCGAAGAGGCCCTCTTCTTGACCCGTTTTGCCTCTCGTGTGCGCGTGGTTCACCGGCGCGACCAATTGCGCGCCGGCCAAGCGCTCCAGCGGCGCGCTCGTAACAACGAAAAAATCAGCTTCGTCTGGGACTCGGTGGTGACAGACATTCAGGGAAAGGATGCCGTGGAGGCCATTCGTCTCCGGAATGTGCAGACCGGTGACGAATCGGACCTGAAGACCGATGGTGTTTTTATCTACATCGGACACATTCCCAATAGCGCTCTGTTCAAAGGCCAACTCGATATGGATGACCAAGGTTACTTGATCGCCAACCGGCGCAATCATACGAGCGTGCCCGGCGTATTTGCTGCCGGCGAGATTGCCGATCCCATTTTCCGTCAAGTGGTCACTTCCGCCGGAGAAGGGTGCAAAGCGGCCATCGAAACCGAAAAATACCTGGCAGACCTGGAGGATCGCAGTTATCCGGGGTGATGAGCGCACAATAATGAATTGAGGAGATGACACAGATGAACTTAGAAATCATTGGTCGAAACATAGAGATTACGGACACGTTAGAAGAGTATGTGCAAAAAAAACTGGGCAAACTGGAACGCTACCTGCCTGATATCACAGACGTGCGCGTCGAGTTGTCCGAAGAGAATACACGCGATGCGGCGATGCGGCAAGTGGTACAGGTCACAACAAAAGTAAAGAGGGGCAAGATTCTGCGGGGCGAAGAACGTTCCGCCGACATGTTTTCGGCAATCGATTCCGTGCTGGACAAAATGTACCAACAGATTGCTCGTTACAAAGGGAAGCGGCTGGCCCGATGGCGGCGTGGGGCGACCACTGCGGAAGATGAGCTGATGCTCCCGATCGAAGACCTAGAGGAGGAAGAACCGGGCAAAATCGTGCGCATCAAACGGTTCGCCATGGCCCCCATGACGGAGTTGGAAGCAATTGAGCAAATGGAACTGCTGGGACACACGTTTTTTGTATTCTTCAATCCGGACCAGGGAGACCGGGGAGGTGTCCAAATCGTTTACCGCCGGCGAAATGGCGACTACGGATGGATCATACCTGAGTTGGTGTAGCCATCGTCGTCTGTTCGAGGGGGTGCAGATGGCTTGCGTTTGAGGGACACCTCATTTCAAAAAACGCTTGACAAATCTGTGGTTCCATGATATACTGATTTTGCAATTTCATCCACAAGAACGATGAACAGGAAGAGTAGCTCCGGTACGAAGTCCAGAGAGTCGGCGGATGGTGGAAGCCCGATACTGACGACTGGAGTGAATGGGCCTGGGAGTTGCTGTACTAAACGGCAAGCCAAGTAAGTACAGCCGGAGTCGCCACCGTTATCAAGGCCGAGGGTATCGAGTCGTGTTGCAGCGCAGCAAGTGCGCGACTCTGTACCTGCACAGAGTGAGGCTGGCATCGGGGGGGCCTCCCCTCGTTCAAGACAAGTTATCTGGCACAGGCCGGCCTTAGCAGGGTGGCACCGCGGGAGCAATCACGCCTCTCGTCCCTACATGGGATGAGGGGCGTTTTCTTTTGGGAGGTTTTCTTATGTACTATCCTTCGTTACGCGAAGCACAGCAACTGGCGCGCAAGGGGAATGTGATTCCCATCTATCGGGAACTGGCTGCCGATTTGGAGACCCCGGTCTCTGTCTATATGAAACTTTGCGGCGATAACCGCCCGTCGTTTCTGCTGGAGAGCGTCGAACGGGGCGTACAAGTAGGCCGCTATTCCTTCATCGGTGTTGACCCGGCGCAGTCCATTCTCGCCGATGGCAACAAAGTCTACCTGGTCCGGCAGCAGGGCGAAAGCGTGGAACTGCCCCTCGAAAATGGCGACCCGTTGTCGGCTGTCCGGCAGTATCTGGCCCCGTACCGGCCCGTTTCTTTGCCCGATCTGCCCCGCTTCTTTGGCGGCGCGGTCGGCTATCTCGGCTATGACCTGGTTCGCCATTTCGAGCGCCTCCCGGACACCGCCTCCGATGACACGGGGCTGCCCCTCTTCCACCTGCTGCTGGCCGACACCCTGGTCATCTTCGATCACGTCAAGCAGCGTATGATGGTGGTGGCAAACGCCTATCTGGAAGGGGACGTGGAACGCGTTTACGAGCAGGCGGTTGGCCGCATCCAGCAGATTGTCAATCGCTTGCGGGAGCCGGCTCACCCGGCCAAAGCGGCGGCGGGCCCCTCCCGCGACGAACTGCAATCCAATGTGTCGCAAGAACGCTTCGAAGAAATGGTCCGCCAGGCAAAGGAGCACATTACGGCCGGCGACGTTTTCCAGGTCGTGCTCTCCCAACGGCTGGAGCGGAAAACGGCTGCGGAACCATTTTCGATTTACCGCTCCCTTCGCCGCATGAATCCATCGCCGTACATGTTCTTCATCCAAACGGGAAGCGAACAACTGATCGGCTCGTCCCCCGAAATGCTGGTTCGTCTGGAAGGCGAAGCCGCCGAGTTGCGACCCATCGCCGGCACCCGTCCGCGAGGTGCAACCGCAGACGAAGACCGCGCCTTGGAAGCCGACTTGCTCCATGACCCCAAGGAACGCGCCGAACACGTCATGCTGGTGGACCTGGGCCGCAACGACCTGGGTCGCGTATGTGCATACGGCACTGTACACACGCCGGCGGTGATGACTGTCGAGCGCTATTCTCACGTCATGCACATCGTCTCCAGCGTCAAGGGTCAGCTACGAGGCGAGCACGATTGCTTCGACCTGTTGCGGGCCACGTTTCCGGCCGGCACTGTTTCCGGTGCCCCGAAGGTACGGGCCATGGAGATCATCGAGGCGTTGGAAGGCGTGCGGCGCGGACCGTATGCCGGTGCGGTCGGCTATTTCGGTTACGGTGGCAACATGGACACCTGTATCACGATCCGCACCATTGTCATGCGCGATTCCACCGCCTACATTCAGGTCGGGGCCGGCATTGTGGCCGATTCCGACCCGGCCCGCGAATACGAGGAAACATTGAACAAGGCTCGCGCCATGGCCGAGGCGATCACCATGGCGGAAATTGGGTTATGAGCCGGCCGCTCTTGCCACATAGCGCAGCACGGCATAGGCCAGCGGGAATTCAGGAGGAGCAAGATGATTCTAGTCATTGATAATTACGATTCTTTCACGTACAACCTGGTGCAATTCTTGGGCGAACTTGGTGCCGACGTTTCGGTTTGGCGAAATGACCAGATCACGCTGGGGCAAATTGAGCGGATGGCACCTTCGCACATCGTGATTTCGCCAGGGCCTGGGCGACCCGAAGATGGCGGCATCTCTTGCGATGTGATTCGGCACTTTGCTTCGCACGTACCGATTCTGGGGGTCTGTCTGGGACATCAGTGCATCGGTGCCGTCTTTGGCGGGCATGTTGGGCCGGCCCCGCGACTGATGCACGGCAAGACCTCCGCCATACACCACAAGAACCAGGGAATCTTCTCTGGACTGCCCAATCCCATGATTGCCACACGATACCATTCTCTCATCGTCGAAGAACCGCTGCCGGCAGCGCTGGAACCGATGGCGCATACTGCCGAGGGGGAATTGATGGCGTTGCGACACAAATCCTATCCCGTTGTGGGTGTCCAATTCCATCCTGAATCGATTCTCACACCGGAAGGCAAAACCTTGTTGTCTAATTTTCTGGCCATGTCTGGTGCCGGGTACGCCCAGTCCGTGTCCCCTGGTTTGCACGGCGCCGGCAAAACAGGGGATGGGGCGGCCTCGACAAATGTTCAGTCAGCGGCCCAAGTTCAGATTGCAAAGGGAGGTGTTTCCATGATAAAAAGAGCCATTGCCCGTGTCATCGAGGGACAGGACCTCAGCCGGGCGGAAGCCGAGGGGGTGATGGGACAAATTATGGCCGGAGAGGCTACCCCTGCCCAGATTGGCGCTTTCCTGACCGGTCTGCGCATGAAGGGGGAAACCATCGAGGAAATTGTAGGCTGCGCGACAGCGATGCGCAACGCAGCCGTGCGGGTCGAACCGAAACGTGCTGACCTGCTGGACACCTGCGGCACGGGTGGAGACGGCGCGCACACCTTCAATATCTCCACTACGACAGCATTCGTGGTGGCCGGCGCGGGCCTGGGTGTGGCCAAACATGGCAACCGGTCCGTATCGAGCAAGTGTGGCAGCGCGGATCTCTTGCAGGCGCTCGGCGTGAATCTGGACCTGACGGCACAGCAGGTTGCCGATTGCATCGATGAGGTGGGTATCGGCTTCCTCTTCGCCCCCCAGTTGCACCCGGCCATGAAGTACGCCATCGGTCCGCGACGGGAGATGGGCGTCCGCTCAATTTTCAACATTTTGGGGCCCCTCACCAATCCGGCAAATGCCTCCACGCAGATTATGGGCGTTTTCGATGCTTCGCTGACGGAACCGCTGGCGAATGTGTTGCGGGAAATGGGTGGCCGGGCCGCGTTTGTCGTACACGGTGCCGATGGCCTGGATGAACTTTCTACCACCGGCGTCAACCGGGTGAGTAGCTTTTCAAATGGTGTGGTACGAAGCTACGAATTGGATCCAAGCGATCTGGGATTGCCCAGAGCCACTCTTGCCGATCTGGCCGGCGGCGACCCGGAGGAAAACGCCAGGCTGAGCCGCGCAGTACTGGCCGGCGAACAGGGCCCCCGCCGTGACGTTGTACTGCTCAACGCGGCGGCGGCACTCGTTGCCGGTGGTATGGCGCACGATCTGCACGAAGGCCTCGCCCGCGCAGTCGAGTCTATCTCGTCGGGGAGGGCGATGGGGAAACTGGAAGGCCTGACGCGCTACACGCAGAGCGCAGCCGTAGGTTGATGTCCTGGCCTGGTGCAAAAGGCGAAAATGGAGCGCTACTTATGAGATACAACTGGATTCTTTTCGACGCGGATGGCACGCTTTTCGATTACGAACGCGCGGAGGCTATCGCACTGCAACAGGCGTTTCGCAAGCGTGGACTCACTTTCGAGCCCGGCTACGCAGAGATTTACAGAAGAATCAACAGGCGGGCTTGGAGGGCATACGAAAAGGGCGAAATCACCAAGGAAATGCTTCGCACCAGCCGGTTTCGTCAGTTATTTGAGGAGGTCGACGCTGCAACAGACTCTGGCCGGTTTAGTGAAACGTATTTGCAATGCCTCTCAGAACAGTCGGGCACCATCGAAGGCGCGGAAGAGGTTGTGAGGTCGCTCCACGGCACCGTCGGACAGGTCATCATTACGAATGGGCTAAAAAGCGTGCAGCGACCACGGCTGGCGAACTCGGCAATCGGCCACTATTTCGCGGACGTTGTGATCTCCGACGAAGTCGGTTCCGCCAAACCGGCCCGGGGGATCTTTGACGCGGCCTTTGAGAGAATGGGATGGCCCCAAAAAGAAGAGGTCCTGATCGTTGGCGACAGCCTGACCGCCGACATGAAAGGGGGCAATGCGTACGGAATTGATACATGCTGGTTCAACCCAACGCGCAGACCACAAAATCAGGATGTCACAATTTGCTATGAGATCAACCATTTGCAGGAACTGTTGAGCATTGTTGGCGTCCGTTCAACCTTCCCGAAATAGAACACAAGCGGGTGTGCGGCAAAGTTTCGCATTTTGGGGGAATAAGCGTACCAGCTCGCCGCAGGATTGCGCATGACCGTAGCGCCGGAATCCCCATTCCGGCGCGGCCCCTCTTGCCAGCCCCAAACGCAAAAAAATGACGGCCCCCCGCTGCCACCTGCTCATTTGACAGAGCCGGAAACAGGGGGTATACTGTCTACAATTTCCTGTAACTTCGCGTCGTTGCTTCGACGATATTTCCCAGGTACAGAAGGATATATGCAAGAGTCACCAAACTTTACTTTGGTGGTATGGCTCGCCACCTTTCGGAGTTGACCAGAGTGCTAAAACCTGGGGCCAAATTAGCTTATGTGGTTGGCGATCAAGCCTCCTATTTGCGTGTCATGATTAGAACCGGGCAAATTTTGGCCGAGATAGCCGAAAGGGAAGGCTATCAGGTTGAACGAATCGATTTATTCCGCACCCGGTTTGCTACGGCTACACAAAACGAGTTGCGAGAAGAAGTCGTTGTATTAAGGTGGCCGGGGACAACAGCGACACAATCTGGCATAGTTCATGATGTTTACCAACACCCAGGTAGTAGACTACCCCATACCAGAAGAGGCATAAATTATGAAAAGTTATAGCGTTCAGGTAACAAAAGACTACCTTGTGTTTTGCGCAGCCCACTTCGTCACCTACGGCGAGGGGCGATGCGAACACTTGCATGGCCACAACTATCGTTTGACCACTACACTCCACGGCAACCTGGCAGAGCACGCTATCGTCTATGACTTCGTGATCCTCAAAGAGCGTTTGCGTGACCTGGTGAATGAGTTGGATCATCGTACACTATTGCCCACGCAAAACCCGCTGTTGGAGATCAAAAACGAAGGACAAAACGTCACGGTACACTATCAGTCGCGAAAGTATTCCTTTCCCAAACAGGATGTTGTCTTGTTGGAGATTCCCAACACCACAGCAGAGATGCTGGCAAAGTGGTTTGCCCAAGGCATACGGGAGTTTCTTTCGAGCGAACAGGCTACCCACATCGCTGCTGTCGAAGTCGGCGTGGAGGAATCTTTTGGTCAGCGTGCCACCCTGCGCGAAGAAATAACGTGGACGTAACCGGCCATTCGGTCTGTTTGGCTTTGGGATCGAACATCGGAAATCGCCAAGCCCATTTGCTGGCCGCGCTCTCCGCACTCCCCCCGCGCGTGCAGCCGGTGGCGATATCATCTGCCTACGAGACAACGCCCGCGTACTACACAGACCAGCCGGCCTTCTTGAATGCGGTCTGCTGTGCACGCACGGCCTTGTCCCCCCCTCTTTTGCTGACCTTTCTCCAGGGGCTGGAACGCGACCTGGGCCGGCAAGCGAGCAGGGTTCGCTATGGCCCACGCACCGTAGATCTGGACATCCTCTTCTATGACGATCTGGAGATGCAAACGGACGTTCTTACTATTCCCCATCCCCGTTTGGCCGAACGAGGATTTGTGCTGGTACCCCTGCACGAGATCGCTCCGACCCTGATCCATCCGCAAAGCGGCCTCTCGGTCGCCGAAATGCTGGGGGATTTGCCGGGTCCCAAAGGAATCCTAAACGTTCAACGTGATTTCGTCGCGCGGGCATGGGATGCTATTGGCAATCGCGTGGCGGAGCCTGGGCCATGAACGGCGATAGACCGGCGAGGAAGAAAATCGGGCTGGCACTCGGTGGGGGAGGTGCCCGGGGTATCGCGCACATTGGCGCTTTGGACATATTGACCAAGGCGGGCGTCCGTGCAGACATGGTGGCCGGGGTCTCCGCCGGGGCGATTGTCGGGGCCGGCTATTGTGCCAACCTTTCCATCGACAGCATGGTGAATTTGGCCAGCCACATAGGTTGGCACCGTTTGTTGCGTCCTACAATTCCGTTCCTTTCTCTCTTCGATACAACCCCCCTGGAAGATTTTGTGACCAAAGAGACCGGCTGCCAAACTTTCGAGGACTTGAAAGTCCCTTTGGCTGTCGTAACTTGCGACATCCTCACCGGCACGGAGATTGTGATCGACGAGGGGCCGTTGGGACCTGCTGTGCGAGCGAGCGCTGCCTTTCCGGGCCTGTTTGCCCCCTTTGAGCAAGACGATAGAATGCTGGTTGATGGCGGCGTTGTGAATAACCTTCCGGTATCCGTGTTGCTGGCTGCCGGGTGTGACTACGTGATCGCGATTGACCTGGTACCCCCTCCATCGGAGATGCCACGCCCGGCCAACGTGGTGGATCTATGGCAGATGGCCCTCTTCCTGATGGTGCGTGGCACACAACCCCGGCCAGAGGAGGTAGATTGCCTCGTCGCCCCGGCCGTGGGCAGTTTCTCCTTTGCCGACTTCAGTCGCCGCCAGGACCTATTGAACCTGGGTCGCGAAGGGGCTCAAGCTGTGCTGCCCAAACTCAGAGACGATCTGGGATTGTCGTTGTGAACAAGCATCATCACGCTGGAGGCTTTGCCTGTGGCTGACGGACTGTTTTTGGCTTTTTTCGTATCTTCTCAAAAAGTAGGGGCGCACCCTTGCGGTCGCCCTACGGGGCAGGCGCAAGGCCATGCCCCTACCCCGAATTATTGAGAAGTACCTTTTTTCGAAGGTGAAAGGAGAAAACTGTGAGCAAAGATGGAACGGTGAGCACCGGCTATGCTTTTGAACCGCGCTACTACACGATGGGTGACATAGACCCCAAGGAGATTGTGGACAATGTCCACATCCGCATCTTCAGCGGGAGCGCCACGACTTTGAGCTACGTAACCATTGCCCCGGGAGCGCTGGTTCCCGAGCATAGCCACCCCCACGAACAACTCGGCCTCATTCTCGAAGGCGATGCGGAGTTCTGGATCGGGGAAGACCGTCGTCGTTTGCAGGCCGGCGACGCATACCGCATACCCCCTCATGCTCCCCATGGAGCTCGTGGCGGAGAAAACGGCTGCGTGGTTCTGGACGTCTTTTCGCCGGTGCGCGAAGAGTACGAAGCACTCTACAGTTAGAAGGTTAGAAGGAAGAGGTTCAACTTCTCTGAGAAAAGAAAGGAGATTGTCATGCCGCAGTGTTCGAATTGTGGAACGACCGTAGAATCAGGTGCCCAGACTTGTCCCTCTTGCAATGCTCCGCTGGGAGGGGGCGGAGATGCTCCCCTCCGCCCCACGGGGAACCTTGCCTACCGGATAGAGGGTACGATTATGCCCGTGGTCACCATTGATCTGCAGCCGGGGCAAACCGTCTACTCCGAATCGGGGGGCATGTCCTGGATGACCGGCAACATCGAGATGGAGACGAGCACCGGCGGGGGCCTGGGAAAAATGTTCAAGCGCGCTATCTCCGGCGAATCGCTCTTCATCGTCAATTTTGCCAGCCGGGGAGGTGCGGGCAGTGTGACCTTTGCCTCAGAATTCCCAGGAAAGATCATTCCCTTCCAACTCGATGCCGGGGAGAGTCTCATCGTCCAAAAGGATGCCTTCATGTGCGCGGAGAAGGGCGTGGACCTGGACATTCACTTCCGCAAACGTCTGGGTGCCGGCCTCTTCGGGGGAGAGGGGTTCATCATGCAGCGCATAACCGGCCCCGGGCTCGCTTTCGTGGAGATGGATGGCGAAGTCGTCGAATATACGTTAGGCCCCGGGGAGCTGCTGCGTGTGGATACCGGCCACGTCGGAATATTGGAACCCACGGTCAGTTTCGATGTCGAAATCGTAAAGGGGTTCAAGAACATCCTCCTGGGCGGAGAGGGTCTCTTCCTGGCCACGCTTCGTGGCCCCGGCCGGGTCTGGCTACAGACCATGCCGATGATGAACCTGGCGAAAAAGGTCGGTGAGTACATGCCGCAAATGGGTGGCAAAGGGCCCGGCGGCCTCACCAATATCAACCTGGGCAGCTTGCTCGGCGACTAGCAGGCTGTCGGAGAAAGAATAAATGGGACACAGATTCCCACAGAGAATCACAGATAAAAAATTCAGGAAAAATCTGTGTGCGAAGCCTGCGGGAATCTGTGTCCCCTGCCCCTTTGTCAACTGCCCCGTCGGGGGCCACATCGTCTGGGCGAAGTCTCGGACAATGCGTAGGCGCTTATGGCGCGAACATCTGTGAAAGGGAGCTATTTTCCCCAAAGGCTGGTCGGTGTTTCCTTACCGATCCGTTTCTTGATCGCCTTTTCTTGCAGCTTGACCCACGGCGCTGAATCGTAGGAAGCGCCCTTGGTGCTGGCGTAACCGGCTGCAAATTGACTGAGTACGCCAACTGCGCTGGGATGACCCAACGCGGCCTGGTGTTTCCCTTCGTCATACAGCGCGTCCAGAATCTGACGGGAGGTGTAGCCGGTCAACTCTTTGTTCGCAAAGGAGATGAACTCCGAGGCCGTGGAAGGCTGCTTCTCGTAAAGATACTGCCGCAGCGTGTCCCGCAGACTGCTTTTGCTCCCCCCGCCACAGCCCGTGACGACTGCCAAAATCGCAGTCAAGGCAACGATCACGAGAACGTATCGTCGATATTTGTCGATGTCCATGACTCTTCCCTCCATTCAGAAAGGCGTTGGAGCCGGAATAGGGGTTCCGGCACTACGTTTCTTCTTCCATAACCAATATCGTCGCTGTGCCCAGCGCCAGATAGAACCAAAACAGGGTAGAGGCGTGCGGGAAACTGAGGTTGAAGAAGTAATGATCGAACAATCCTCCGACCATTGCCCCGGCCAAAGCAGCCCCCAGGCCCAGCAAAATCGGTTCAAGCCCAGTTTCCCGGGACTTGCGCAACGTATTGAAAAGCCACCCGAAAAACGCACCCATGATGACCAGAAATACGCTCAAACCAAACAGGCCCATTTCTTCCGCCATGAGGAGATATACACTGGAAACGCCGATGTACACATCGATATCGGGTGTGCCCACAAACCCTACGCCGAGCAATGGATAACGCCGAATCAGTATCCAGGCGTCTTTGTATTCACCGAAGCGCATTTGTGTAGCCAGGTCTTCGCCTTGCACACCTTGCGAGAAGTGTTGGACATAACCCTGCGTCTGCGGCAAAATGAGAATGACCACGAGTACCAGGATCATGAGCGGCACCCAGCGCCGGTAGCGCACAACCCCGATGATGAGCAGGGCAAACAGCAACCCGGCCATGGACCCTCGCGAGAAGGTCAGGATCATGGCCACGCCCATGGTGATCAGCGCCGGCACGATCAACCAACGCGGCCAGAGCGGACGGCGGGTGGCGAGTTGCGGCGCGGTCAGGGCCGTCACCAAAATGAGCATGCCGCCGAAGACGTTCGGATCGACCGATGTGGATATCGCCCGTTGGGCCAGTTGGGGGTTGTCCTCGATAAAGCGCAACACTCCTGATCCGGCAGGATACCCCACCACGCGCAGCGCAGAAAGCATACGCACGCTCCATGCTTGGGGCAGGAAGTATAGCACGATGCCGATAAAAGCCGCTGCCGTTCCCGCCAGGATGAGTACCCGAACCAACCACTCGATCTGATCGCGACGCTGGATTCCATCTACCACCACAAAATAGAGCAGGATGCTGAGCGCCAACTCCAGGAACCGCCGCAACGTGTTCTTGTCCAGGCCGGCGTGGGCCAGACCGGCAAGAAACGTCAGAAAGATCAAGCCGGTAAAAAGAGAGACCAGCCAGGCCAGGGCCGGAAAGCGCAGTCTTCGCGCTCCCGCTTGGGCCATGGTACCCATGAACCACACACCGAAGACCGCCAGCGTAGCCACGTCCAGGAACGTCGGTTGCAGGCCCAGATTGACCGGCAACACGGCAAAGGGAAGGAGCATAACGATCCCCAGCATTGCCGTCAAGCCCCATACCATGCTGCGCAACATCCACAGGCCGCCGGCCAGGCCGAGCAATGCGGCGATGGTCAGGAGCGGGCCTACAAAGCCGAGCAACGCGCCCAAAAGCAAGCCGCCGGCCAGGGACCCGGCCAGTACAGCCCACAATAGTTCCTGCCGGCTGGTTTGGAAACTGGTTTGCAAACTACTTTGCAGAGTTCTCAGGGTTATCATCGATCACAATATCATACACCTGGCGCGTCTGGCGAGCTACGGCAGCGGCCCGAAAGCGACTCTCTGCGCGCCGGCGTGCTTCCCGGCCCATGCGCGCGCGCAAGGACGTGTCCTCCAGCAAACGGTTCATGGCGTTGGCCAAAGCCTGCGTATCCCCAACTTCGGCCAGCAAGCCGGTCTGTTCATGTTCCACGAGATGGGGCACGCCACCAACCCGGGTGGCTACCACCGGTTTACCGGCCGCCATCGCCTCCTCTATGACCATGGGCGCTGTTTCCTGGGCCGAAGGCAAGACCAGGAACGCACACTCCCGGTAGTAGCGGACCAACTCTCTGGGAGACAAAGCATCCAGAAATTGCACCGACTCCGCCAATCCCCACGCCCGCACCTGTTCGCGAACGTCGGCGGCATAAGCCGGTGCGACCGTGTCGTCGCCGGCGATCTGCAAGCGCGCATGGGGCCGCGTGACCACCACCTCTTTCCAGGCCGCCAAGAGGTCCAGCAGGCGTTTGCGGGGCCGGATCAGGCCCACAAAGAGTACACGACCGGTGGGCGCAGTCTCCGTCTCCGCAAAGAACCAGTCGGCAATAGGGTTTTCGATCCCGTACATTTGGGCCGGTGACCAGTTGCGACATTCTTCTTGCACATAAGGGCTGATGGCGATGAGGTGGCGTACCCGTGCCAGGCATCGTCGCTCATACAGGCCGGCCATGCGCTGCTGCAATCCGCGCCAGTTCCATGGTGCCAGGGCCGCCTCGCGGGAGATGACCCCGTGCATGGTGATCACGGCCGGATAGCCACTCTCGATGGCAGCGCCGGCGTACATCCCCGATCCCTGGGCATGAACGAGATCGGGCGACAGCCCGTTCAGCAGCCGCCCCATCGCACGCCTGTCCTGCCGATAGAAGGTGATGTGCCCCATGCGCTGGCGTGGCAGCCGGTGGATCGTCATGCCCCTCCAGCGGTCCGTTTCCGGTTTCCGAATTGTCGGGTCAGCGGTGAGCACTTCCACGGTCAAGTCTGCCATCATCTGTAGTTCGGGGAGCAAAACCGTCATCACCGTCTCCACGCCGCCGGCAAGCGGGCCATCAGGTTCGCGCGGAAATGAGCCGAGCATGACAACTTTCACGGATGCTCTTTGTCCTTCTCTTCCTTCCAGCCGGTCAGGCCATAGCCGAAAATTGCTCCCACAATCGTATAGAAAATGATATTCGGATAGAAGAAATAGGCTACGTCTGCCACCATGGCCTGGACAAAGTAGGCTCCCATCGCCGCCCAGCAGGCCACGACGGCCATCCGGGCAGAGGATGCGCGCGGAGCGCTGCGGTAGAGTTTTCCGCTTTGCCAGACCATCGCCACGTACATGGCCGCGAAGGGGGCCAGCGCCAAAATCCCCCCGGAAACCAATACCCATAGGAACGTATTGTGGGGCTGGAGCGGAGCGTACCCCATGCTCAAATGATGGAGCACCTCACGCTCATACAGCGGCCAGAAATTGTCGAACCCGCGTCCGAACCAGGGGGACTTCCTGACAATCTGCCCCACAGAATTGAACACCCCCAGGCGATACAAAATAGGCCGCGCCGCGTCCAATCGTTCGGTGACCACGGAGCTGCTGATCACCTGTTCCCAGCGTATGACCAGGAGCAGTGCCGCCCCCAAAGAGGCCGGGATGAACGGTTTCCGGAACCGGGGGTAATAGGCGGCCATGATCAGCAGCGCAACGATGAGGCCCAGGTAGCTTGCCCGATTGTAGGTGAAATACGTCCCCAGAATCAGGAGGGCCACGCCACCGGCAAAGAACCAGCGTACTCTGGATTTGATTTCCAACATCCCCCATGACAAGAAGGGGATGATCATGGCAAAGGTCGTGCCAAAGAAGGCCGGGTTGCCCAACACACCCACCAGGCGGTGCAAGCTGCGTGTGTAATAGAAACTCCGGTCGCTGGGCACAAAGAGTACCTGGCCCGTTAATTGTTCATGAATGGCGACGACAGCGAGCAGGGTGCCGGTGATGAGCAATGCACCCACAACTTGCGTAAGCGAGCGACGATCCGTGATCAGGTTTTTGGTGATGAAATAGACGAAAAAGGGTACGAGAAACCCGTCGGTGAAAAGGGTCAAACCGGCTTTTGGACCGCGCCAATAGGGAGGGATCGAAATGGCCAACGTCACTGCGGCCAAGAACATGAGGACATCGACCCGGATAATGGGGGTCATTTGCCGTCGCCTGGCCGCAATCTTGGCCAGGAGGAACGCGAACAAGATGCCTCCTACCAAACGGGTCAAAGTGAGATCGGGTATACCTTTCCCCATGTCGATGTCCAGGTAGATGAAACGGGAGAAGGGGGAGAGGATAAGCCACAGGAGGAACCCGTGCAGCGGATTGGCGAACACCAGAAGCAAGACCGTGGCGATGCCCGTACCGGTGATGGCAAACGGCCAGGTTTTTGGGTTGAGCACGGTGCGCCCCAAACCGATTCCGCCGGCAAGAGCCAAGGCGGTCAAACCAAGGGTGGTCACCCATTTGAACAGGTTTTGCGGGGAGAGGGAGCGTCGCGCTAACATAACAACTCCTCATAAACGGTCTGCACGGCCGCAGCAGTCCGTTCCGATGTGAATCGTTCTGCAACACGCGCGCGCGCCAGACGCCCCATTTGCTCTGTGTCGTGGCCGTTCGCCAACAAAGAGACGATGGCCTGGCCGAGGCTCTTGGCGTCTCGTGGCGGAACGAGCAGGCCGGTCACGCCATCTTCCACGATTTCGGGCACTGCGCCGGCGGCTGTGGCGATGACCGGCACGCCGGCGGCCATGCCCTCCACGATCGTGCGACCAAACGGTTCCCCGACGGCAGACGAACTGACCAGGATGTCCAAAGCGGCCAGTATTTCGGAGATATTGTTCTGAAATCCCGTAAATTGAACGCGATCTCCCAGCTTTAGTTCTTGGGTGAGAGACAAAAGGTACTCTCGATATTCCAGGCTATACGGCTCGGCATCTCCCACGATGAGGCCCCGGCAATTCGGGAGCTGCGCCACAGCTTCGGCGAGGGCTTGTAGGAAATAGTGTTGGCCCTTCCACGCTTCCAGGCGACCGACCACGCCTACGACTTGGTCGGTCACCGACAGGCCCAGCCGCTGGCGGATGGTGGCGCGGTCTTGCGGCTTTTGAAACTGGCTGAGTTCCACGCCATTGTAGATGACGCGGCCCTTCCGGTTCGGTATGCCCTGGGCCCAATGTTGGCGGGCGATGGCCTGTGAGATGTAAATGAACCGGCTGACGCCCCGCGCCAGCAGGTGGTCCAGGAGGTAGAAGCGGTCGTAGTCGCGCACATGGCACACACAGGGCACGCCGGCCAGCCAACTCCCCAGGATGCCGGCCCGGTCTGTGCCGACCCGCACGTTGCAATGGACCAGATCGATCTGGTGCGCGCGGATGATGCGGCGCACCGCCAGGGCCTCTTGCACGAGAGCGGGCAATCGCTTGATCCAGAAGCCGGCCAGGTGGTAGAGCCACTTGCCCGCCCCGCTGCCCGGCATTTCGGAGAGCAGCGGGGCCCGGCGGATACCGTCCGACCAATGCACATTTGTCTGCGCTGCGGGCGTTTCGTCGGCCAGGATGATCACCTCTGCGCCTAATGCGCGGAGCTTGGGGATGTAGGCATGGTCGCGGCTGGACAAGACGAGCGGTGTGAATCGCGTTCTATCCAGCCGTCGAAGCAGGTGGTACAGGCTGACGACGGAACCGCCAACGCTTCGCGCTGTGTCCACGTAAAGAATGCGTTTGGGATTCTGGGTCATTCCGGTGTTTCCTGCCTCCAACGGGCCTCTCGTCCCAATACTTCGAAAAATTCCAGCAAGAAAGATAGGATGATACCGGCCAAGAGACTGGTGATCGCGCCGATCAAGCTGATCTTGGGGAGCTGTGATGGCGCCGGCCGGTCTGGCTGCCGCGCAGGCTCGATGACCCGGATGAAGCCCGCTTTCAAGGCCTGGTCTTCCTTCAATCGCGATTCGTTGAGCTTGGCCAAGAGGAAATTGCGGTTGCCGGCCAACTCGTTGACCTTCTCCTTGAGTATGGTTGCTTGGGATTTCAAGCTGATCAGGGAGGAAAGCGTCGATTCGCGACGAGCGATCATGGCTTCGAGGTCATCTTGTTGGACTTTGGCTGCGCTTTCCTTCACCTGCGCATTGAGGGCCTGTTGCCCGAAACTTCTTGCCGCCCCGACGTAATAATCGCGTGTTGTCGTTGCTTTGCGATCATCGGCTTTCTGGGCGGCTTTCACCGCTTTCTCCTTTTCGGCGCTATAAATTTGTGCCGTTGCATGTTCGGACTGGATACTGGTCTTCACACGGTCCCGCTCCAATTGCAAGGATCGGATTTCATCCTGGTAGGCCGCTATCTCCCGATCCAGATCATCCAGGTTGTTGGCCAGCTTAAAGTTCAGCAAATCCTGACGGGCGCTCGAAAGGCGTTTCTCCTCCGCGTCAAGTTCAGTAGAAATGAATTCTCTCAATACGGTGGCCGGTTGTGCCTGCAACTGACGATGGTAATTGAGGGCGTTTTTCACCTGTTCGGTAATGATTTGCTCCGCTTCCTGAGGGTTGTCTGCCGAATAGGTGACGTTGAGAAAATCGGCATCGACTTTGAAATTCAGGTGGTCCAACAGGTCCGCGGCACCGATACTAAGGTTCAGTTCCGCGATGGTTTGCCACGCCACGGTGCCGCTGAACAATGCCGAACGGAATTCTTCTTGGGCGGTACGAATCTGATCCTGCGAGAGACTGCTGCGCACTTGCGAAAAGAGAGAAACCTCGCCAGGCTCCGAGGCAATCACCTGTAAACGGACCTTGCCCTGGTACACCGGTTTGGAGGTAAACGATGTCAGAAAGATCACGGCCATCGTAGTCACAAATAGCAGCGCAATGAGCCACCAGCGGCGTCGGATGATTTGCAGGTAGATGAGAAATTCATTGTTTTCCATAGTTCTCGTTCAGCTCCCTTTTCCAAACTTGTTCTTCCTAGAGGTGCAGACCAGACAGGAACCCTCCTCCGGCAAAAAGTTGTCGAGCATAGCGACGGAATAGCCCAGGGGGAATGCAGCCATACCCAGGCGGATTCCCCAGTTGCTGTATCGTTTCAATATCTGACGGTGACCGGTCATGGTGAGACCGCTTTGTGCCAGCCGTTCTCGCAACGCTTGCACGGTGTAGCCATTGCGTACATGGCCGTGGTGCGCGGCGCGTTCTTGTTCCAGATTGGTTTTGCCTTGCATGAGACCGGCATAGTGAATGGTCATGTCGACTGCGTCGTATTCGGTCATTTCCCTGGCCCACGGTGTCGTGATGACCAGCGTTCCTCCGGAGCGCAGAACGCGCCCCAATTCACCCAGAAAGCGCACATCATCCGGCACGTGTTCGATGACCTCGCTACAGAGCACCTTGTCGAAGAGGCCCGTCGCAAAAGGGAGTGCCCCGCCTTCGGCCACGCCAAACTGTGCCCCGTCCGTTTCCAGGTCCTTCTTCATCCGGCCCGCAAGACGGACATCCTCCGCGTCCAGGTCGATGCCGTATGCCTTGCACCGAAATCGCGTCGCCAGCTCGAAGACGTAGTACCCGATCCCACAGCCCACATCGAGGATTCGTTCCCCCGGTTGCGGGTCGAGCATTTGCAGCACGGCCCGTGCCCGCTGACGGATGCCCACGGCGAGGGGGTATCCGCAAAGGCGTACCATCCAATGCCCATATTGACCGGCCAGTTGTTGGGCCAGCGGGCTCAGCCGTTGCTGGGCCTGGCTATGGGCCAACATCTGGGCGACGATTTTACGTTGCCCGAGGCAAGAGCCAAAACTCACGATGACACTCCCTCCCGGCGAGCGAGAGCTGCTGTGATGTGCTCCGATAGCAGGCTGACACGCCGGTCCCACGTTTCGGTTTTGACTCTTTCTCTGCGCCGGCCAGCCAGGGCCGGCGTATCTGTCTCCCACGCCTCCTCTGTGGCTTGCAAGAAAGATTGCCGGCCGGTGGCCACGTACACAAGGTCTGCGAATGGTTGCACAGTGGGCAAGTCCACGGAGACTACCGGCTTGCCACAGGCCAGATATTCATAAAGTTTCAGCGCATCGATATGTTTCGTCCATTCGTTCGTGCGGTACGGCAACAAGCAGATGTCGCAAGCTTTCATGTAGTGCGGGACCTGCTCGACCGGCTTTCGCCCCAAGAAATAAACGTTGGTCTGTGACTGCAAGGCAGCCAGCCCGGCAGAGTCGTGTGATTGCACCGTTCCGACCAGGACGACCGAGCCATTCGCCCATCGTTCGGCCACAGATCGAATCAGGTCAAGGTCGAGCTTGTCATTGATAGAACCCACGTAGCCAATGATCGGCCGGGGCAGGCCGGCAAGATCATCAGGCGGTATCGTCTCGTAGTCTGCCACTTGAGCGAAAGAATCGTAATCTACGGCGTTTGGTATGTGAAACGTTTGCGGATTGTACTTTCGTTTGGCCTCATACAGGGCCCGTGACGAAGCAAAGACCAGATCTGCCCGGCGTATGATCTCAATTTCCATTTGTTTGAGGATCGGTTTCAGGGATTCCCGCACCCCGCTATACCCCGTGTATTCATCCACCATGTGGTAAATTACCAAACGCTCCCGAAAGTGTCCGATCAAATCTCCCTGATCCGGCAAGAATAGCCACAGCAGGGGTCGTCGCAACTGAATCTTGTGTATGGTGCGCTGCAAAGCCGTGGTCCGTATCAGGCGCGTCAAGAAGCCCAGGGGTTGCCGGTCGGTACGTGGGGCCCACGTTGGCGTATGGTGTACCCAGAGATTGGCGCCTACGGATTCCAACCACGGTTGACGAATAGCGTTCCAATCAAACTGGCCGTTTCTTACTTGCTGCCATGTCGGGCGCAGGTAGCTTCTGGGTTCCACATACAACACCCGATTCTGGCGGGCCAGGCGAGACAGAATCTGGTGCCGGTTACGCCACAAGTCATGCCACGGCCCAGGCGCAAAGCAGAGAATGTGTTGCGAATCAAGCAGCTCTTACCTCCTGAAACGTAAAGATTTTGGTTTCATCGTCGAAGCGATGTCAGGCATAGTATACCGTCAAATGGCTCTGATGGCAACTTCGACATGCCGCAAGGGCTTGCCGCAAAAGTGTGGACCATCGCCTTGTGGGGGCGGGGGCGGGGCTGCGGGATGCTGCGCTTCCGTGGAGTTTGCCCTGAGCGAAGTGCAGGGCCTCGGCTCAGAATGACCTTACATCCATACATGGGTGGCAGCGCACTGGCGTTTGTGGAGTAAATCGTGAGGTTGGCCCCATTCTTTAGACCACGGATCGGTATATCTTCTCAATATTCCGGGGCGAAGAAGTTCGACTTTTACCAAAAGTCGAACTTCTGGGTCGCCCCACCCCGTTTTATTGAGAAGATACACGGATCGGCAAAAACAAGGTGAAGACTGGCCAAAACTGGCCGGAGGTTTTGCCAAGCATTCCTAAATGGCTTCGGCAGAGGTGGTGGTGCGTGCAAATCCTAGAGCGACCACCGCGGAGCCAAGTCCCTGGCCCGCTGCGACTTAGGCGGCCTACGGCTGGATGAAGGTTCCGTCCCGCAAGTCGCGCAGCGTCTGCTCGATCTCCGCGCGCGTGTTCCATCGCTCGACGTTGTTTTCATCCTCCATGGTGAGCACAGCCGTGTCCAGCGGCCCTAGGCGCTTGTGTCCCATGATTCTTTCTCCGACAAACTGCTAGTAGTGAATGACCCGTGGCAGGCTCTTTGCTTGTGTGACCCAATCTTGCACTTGAGTCTGGGCCGGCACGTTCCTCACCAATTTCTTTTCACCGTTCACGTTGACCAGCGTTTCGTAAAGGTTTTCTGGGTTGCGCTGGGCCAACTCGACAACTGTGTCTACCCCCGCAGCCTCCAGTAAATCTGCATATTCGGAGCCCACACCCTTGATCCGGTACAGATCAACGTGATTCACCCATTGAAGAATCATGGTCGCGGAAATTCCGGTTTGCTCTGCCAGTTCCTTTCGCCCCTGAGACGTTGCCCCTTGTTCCAGCAGGGCTTGTGGGGTGTCGATTCCTGCTTCTCCTAATTTGGCGGCGTAGGCGTCGCCTATTCCTTCGATATGAGTCATTTTGGCCATTAGATGTTCTCCTTTCAAATCAGTGATTCATGGATTTCCAAGTATATTGTAGCATTGATATCGCCGAATGACAATTCTCGGACAGGCTCGAAAACCCGTCCATTCTCGTGATTCTTCCGGCTCAGCGGTGGGTGGCGCACCGGTCACCGGCTACGTCCCCTCCAGCAGCACACCGGCCTGTGCTGTCCAGTCGAGCGATTCCAGATAGGCATCCCGGATATCTTCGGGTGTGAGTAACGAATATGAAACCGCGTCCCAATCTCCCCGCTCGTAGGCCCGCACGCAGTTCAAGGCCGCTCCCAGGTGGCCCTGGGATTTCAGCAAGGCGGCTGTGACCTCGTTGGAAAGGGGCAAAGTGGCGACAATCTCTTCCATTGGGAGGTCGAGCAAAGCGTCCAGGACGGAGAACAACCCCACGATGAAGTCCGTCTCCGGTGCAGGTTCGTTGCTGGCCGTGGCCAGCAGCTCACACATCTTTGCTCTGGTCATTGCTGTGGTTATCAAGGCGCTCGGTTTGTCGTCAACTTTCGAGAGCAGGAGCAGGCTCAACCAGGCCTGGACCTGTTCGATTCCCAGTAAGGTCAGTGCCTGACGGATGGTCGTGATCTTGGTGGGTAACGAAAAGAAAGCGGAGTTGATCAGCCGCAGCAACTTGTAGCTGAGCGAAACGTCTTGCCGGACGATCTCTTCCAGTTCGCCAAACTCGATGTAGGGATTCTGCAACTCGGCCAGCATCCGGACGATTGTCAGGCGCGACGCCGGCATACGTCGCCCGCTCACGACCTTCGGCCGGCTGAGGAAAAAGCCCTGAAAGTAGCCAAACCCCAGGTCCTGGCATAGTTCTATGTCCTCGTACGTCTCGACTTTCTCGGCCAGCAGCCGCACGTTGTACGCGCGCAGGGTAGCAACATACTCCTCCAGGCAATCTCGGTCCACAGCGAGAAGGTCGACTTTCACGATGTCGGCGATCTCCAACAGCGGGCTGACGTCTTCCGGGTGAACCACATCGTCCAGCGCGATCTGGTACCCTTGCCTGGACAATCTGCGCAGTGCCTTGACGAGCGCTTCATCTACTTCGATGTCTTCGAGCACCTCCAGCACCACGCGGCCTGGCATGGCCGGGAGCCGGCTTTCCTCGATCAGAAATCGGCGCGTGAGGTTGATGAACGCCAAGCCATCCCCTACGAGCCGGTCGAGGCCGATCTCCATGAAGGTGTTCAAGATCACTTGGGATGTGGCCAGGTCACCGTCCACGACATTCGCTTCGCTGGCCCCGAACTTACGGAATAGTAGCTCGTAGCCGACCACGTTGAGCCGGCGGTTGAAGATCGGCTGTCTGCCCACAAAGATGTCCAACATCGGCCGGCGACGCCCGAAACGCCTCGGGGTGCTCACGCCGGACATCCCTGGCGAATTGGGGTCGGCTGAAGCAGCAGGCTGACCCGCTCCGGGAAGTATCGGCGGGTCGGTGAAAAGTCCATCATCAGGTCGTGCATCTTTGCACCCCTTTCGTTTGACAAAAATATGGGAAGGATAGTGAAGAGGTTATTGCTTCGCCAGAAGCACTGTCTGGTCCTTCTCCAGAATCAGTCGTATGCCCACGGTAATTGGTTTCGTTATCTACCAGCGGAGCCTGTTTGGTTCTAGATCATCCAGGTTAGGAGCCGAAGTGATTTGTTAAGAGTTGTCTATTCTTATTCCCTTTGATTTCATAACCTCGATGAATCGTTCGGTATTCTCAACAGTAAAGCCAATGCGGGTCCTCTGAGAAGCCAGGCGAAGTGAGAGAATCGAGTTTCGCCGGGGTCTGTTCCAATCTAGAGGGAACCAAGCCATAAAGTTACCCGTTCCCCATATTCGCCATTTTCCATTTAGGAAGGTCGGTGATTTCTTTTCAAGGCTAATTATGTCGGAGAATTCAACGAACTTGGATCCAAACGGGAAGTAATAATGCCGGAACCGAATTCCATTTTCATACACGTTCACGAGGCCATCTGAGTAGATAGTATTCTGTTTCATTCTTTTTACTCCTAACCCGGCCAAGCCGGAACGAAAAAATCTACCTACAGATTGCAAAGTGTCGACGCTGTGCTGGTACTATAATCCTTGACACCCCAAATTTTTGCAAACGAGTTTTGAGGCGCAGATTCGCTATGAATTTAAGGGGTAGTTTTGCTACGCGCTGGCGAGAATCTTGTCCCCTGCCTTCCGTGCGGCCCAGAACACGGTGTGGAGGGGCACGTTTCTCTCCCGCGCAATGCGCGCGCAATCTTCATACTCCGGAACTGCGGCTACCCTTTTGCCGTCCATCAACTTAACCTTGACCCGCACTACTCCCCACGGGGTATGCACTTTTTCCATCTGTCGTCCGGCCTTGCGACGACGTACGTTCCGCTGGCGAAGGCCCAGGGTGGTCGTTTCGCGTAGCATCAGTTCACCCAAGGTGGCTGCTTGTTCGGGTCTACTCAGCACGGAGAGCATGGTCGCCGGCCGGTTTTTCTTCATGTAGATGGGAGTGAACCATACATCTAGGGCGCCGGCAGTCAGCAGTAGCTCCATGGCGTAACCCAGAGTTTCCCCTGTCGTATCGTCCAGGTTGCACTCCAGCAAGATAGATTCATCTTCTTGGGGGACGATGGTGGTGTTTGTGGAAAGAGGCTGTCCTATCCACACCCGCAAGGCATTGGCCCACGGGAGTTCCTTGCTGCCCAATCCGCAGCCCACCCGTTTGAGGCGCATGGCGGGGCGCTCGAACAGGGCCAGCTCGCACAGCAAAGCGGCTGCTGTGGGGGTAACCAGTTCCGTGCGGGCATCATGAGGACGGATAGGTGCCCCTGCTTCGGCCAGCAGTGCCAATGTAGCTGGAGCCGGAAGCGGCAGCCGTCCATGCGCGGTGTCCACAAATCCATTGCCTAGTGGCAGAACCGAGGCGTAAACACCCTTTACATTCAACAACTCCAGACCAACGACGAGCCCCACAATGTCTACCAGGCTATCTACCGCACCCACTTCGTGGAAATGCACTTCCTGCACCGTCGTACCGTGTACCTGTGCTTCGGCCCGTGCCAATCGTTCAAAGACGGCCAGGCTGTGCTTCCGCACGTCCGCTGAGAGACCGCTAGAAGAAATTATGGCCTGCACGTCGGACAAACGGCGGAGGGGATGATTGTCCCCTGTTGCTTCCACGTTCAGCTTGTGTCCGCTGAGGGTGTGGGATGTCTGTTGTTTCGCGGTCAGACGATAGCCGGAGAGGGGTAGCTTGTCCATCTCGGCTTGCAGGTCGGACAGGGGGAGCCCCACGTCCAGCAGGCTGCCCAGTAACATGTCACCGCTAGCTCCGGAGAAACAATCGAAATAGATGATCAAGTCCATGGCCGTTCCCCGATGTGCAAGAGGCAAATTATTCTCCCTTGCGGGTAGCTTTCCTGGCAGCGGCGGCTCGGTTGGCGATGATTCCGGCCACCGCGCCAGCACCGATGCCATTGTCTATATTGACAACGCTCAGACCGGGGGCACAGGTTTGGAGCATGGACAACAAAGCACTGATTCCCCGTCCGCCCAGTCCGTAGCCTATCGAGGTAGGCAAGCCGATGACCGGCACGTCCACCAGCCCCGATACTACAGATGGCAAGGCTCCGTCCATACCGGCGGCCACGATAAGGGCATCCACTTGCTCTTCGATGACCATGCGATGTAGAGGGTCGAACACACGGTGTAGACCGGCAACTCCCACATCGTAGGCGGTGTGCACTGTACAGCCCATCTCCTGACAAAGGATGACCGCTTCCTCGGCCACCGACATGTCGGATGTTCCGGCAGTGAGCACGCCCACCTGCCCTCCGTGGTCGGGCAGCGAGCTATGCGGATGACGTAGTACAGCCATGCGGGAGATAGGGTGCCATCCGAACTCCATCGTTGTAAACTCGGCCTGCAGCCGTGCCTCTAACTTCGGTGATACTCGGCTGAGGATGGCCCGTCCCTCCTGGGCCACGAATTGCCGGGCGATAGTCAAGCAGTGCTCCACATCTTTGCCCTCGGTCATAATGACTTCGGGCACGCCGCTGCGGGCCTGTCTCCTTAGATCGAGTCGGGCAAAGGAAAGTCGGTTCCGGTCGTCAAATAGTTTGGTCAAGGGTATCGTTCATGCTCCCACTACGGAACCCGGCTAAATCGAGGGTGACGTACAAATATCCCAGCCGGTGCAGTTCGTTCACAATGCGCTCGGCTTGCCCGTTAGCTACCAGGCGTGGCCACACCTCAGGCTGTACTTCGATGCGGGCGATGGTGTCGTGGTGGCGCACCCGAAGTTGACCCACCCCGAATTCGTGGCGCAGGAACTCCTCGGCTGCTTCCACCTGGTGCAGAGCATCCGGTGTGAGGGCCAGTCCGTACGGAAAGCGGGACGAGAGGCAGGCGTAAGAGGGCTTGTCCCAGGTAGGCAACCCGCGCTGCCGTGATAGTTCACGGATTTCATCTTTGTTCAGTCCGGCCTCCTCCAGGGGGGCGCGGGCGGCGGCCTCCTTGGCTGCTTGTCGGCCGGGACGGTAGTCTCCCCGATCATCGGCATTGCCACCGTACACCACGTGGGCCAGCTCTGCATCATGGGCAATAGCCTGCAACCTGGTGAACAATGTGCCCTTGCAGAAGTAGCAGCGGTCAGGTGGGTTGTTAGCAAAGCGGGGATCGTCCAACTCGTGGGTGTGGATTACTTGCTGTCTTGCACCAAGTAATCGGGCCAGACCCTGTGCTTCGACCAGCTCCCGGCGGGGGTACGTCTCCGAGTCGGCAGTTACGGCCAGCACCCGTTCCTGTCCCAGAGTGTCCAGACAAGCGGCGAGCAGATAAGTGCTATCCACCCCACCGGAGAAAGCCACCACGACGCTGTCCAGGCTTTGGATGATGGCCTCGAGTTTCTGTCGTTTGTATTCGATGTCCTGTATGTTCAATGTAATAACCCCACAGGCGAAACAGACAAAGATGAATGGTGTCCCATCTCCATACTCCAGGAAAGGGGGCACCCAACTGGCTGGATTGTACAGCCGATTCGTTGTGTTGTCAAGGCCGAGCGCAAAAGAAGTGTCCGTCATTTTTTTGCGCGGGGGAAGCTCGTACCGCAACAGGCGTGACCGGCATCACGGACGCGCACCACGCGACTCAGAGGGTGACCAACCCCCGTTGAATGCCCAGACGCACCGCTTCGGCACGGTTCGTGGCCCACAGTTTGGCATAGATCGAGGAAATGTGAAACTTGACGGTGTGCTCGCTGATGTCCAACTCGCGGGCGATTTGCTTGTTCGCCAGGCCATGGGATAGCAATTGCAGCACCTCGGTCTCACGCGGGGTGAGTGCCTCTGCGAGGGGGTCTTGCGCTTCGCTGGCAACCGGTTGGCGGGCAAGCAAAGGCGCGAACAAGCGCGGCGTGCCAACGATCAGCCCCTCGTGCAACGCGCGGAGCGCTGCGAGCAGTTCCTCCTCGGATGCTTCTATTGAGAGTATGCCCCAGGCACGCAAAGGGAGACCCTCCAGGCCCGGGATGTCGGTCTGATCGTCCAGGAGGAGTAGAAGTGCGGGAGGGGTGCTCGCCTCATCGAGCAAGTCCTCCAGGTCCGGGCGGGAGAAAGAGGCCGCGGCCCATACCAGGACGTCGGCCTCTTCCTCCGCATCGAGCTCGTATTCGGCGAGACTGCTCCCTTCGCCAATGACCGTTACGTCATCGGCGTCGCCGAGCAGCGCTCGCAACCCAACCCGCAGGGTGAGGGTGGGGGAAACCAAAAGGATGCGGATCACTGACCCTTTTCCCGGCAACCGTGCCAAGCTCGCCAATGCCAGGCGCGATGCAGGCCCCGCCCGTGTCGTGGCCCGCCCCAACCGCGACCTCGCCGGTGCCCATGCCCATGCCCGTGCCTGTGGCCGTGACCACGGTGTGATGCGGGTTGTGCCTCGCGCTCGCCGACGGTCACGGTGACGACATGCACCTTGCCACCACGCAGCACCTCGACCTCTGTGGGCTGCCCCACGACGGGGCCTCTGAGCCTGGCCGTAAGCTCGTCCGGGTCGCGCAGCGGCTGACCGGCCAAACCAACGAGGATGTCACCCACGATGACCCCTCCCTCGGCCGCCGGGCTGTCTGACTCCACGCCTACGACCAGGAGGCCGGAAGTCTGCTCGCGGCCCAGTTCACCTTGCGCCTCGGTCGAAAGCTCGACCGGCTGGGTGCGTATGCCCAGATAGCCGTGCCGGACGCTGCCATGTTCGGCCAGGGCCTCAGCGGTCTGCCAGGCCAGGTTGATGGGGATGGCCAATGACACGCCCCGCCCCAGCCCGGACGTATTCATGCCGGTGACCCGACCTTGCACATCAATCAAAGCCCCGCCGGAAAACCCCGGGTAGGGGATCGCATCGGTGCGGATGTACTGCTCGAGCGAGCCGCCCCGCCCAAAGTGCGTTGCTCCTCCCATCGCACTGATGATGCCCAGGCTGGCCTGGACTCCGTTAGCGCCAGGACGACCCAGGGCAAGAACCAACTGTCCAACACGGGCCTCCTCCGGCGCGATTTCGGCGACCGTGGCCTTTGCCTCTGCCAGGCGCAGCACAGCCAGGTCGTTGGCCGGGTCGCGGCCGGCAACCGTGGCCGCAATCTCTTCACCGTCCGGCAAGACCACGACAATGTCTTCGTCTCGTTCTACAACGTGGTCGGCCGTCAGGATCAGGTCGGGTGCAAAGCCGATCCCGCTGGCGGGAAATCGTCGCCGCGCGTGCACGGTCACCAGCGCTGTGCCGGCGGTGGTGACTGCCTTGGACATGGCCTCCGACAAATTCTTCAATTCGTTCTCTCCGTTCGTCATTACATTCTCCTTTTTCTCTTTACATGAAACGATAGTAGGGGTGTTCCTACGTCTCATGGTATTGTATCACGAACGGTGCCGGAGCACATCACCCAAAGGGCCAGGTTAGCTCCTGGAAGAATGGCTAGGTTGGGCGAAAGTTTTGTACGCGCCCATGAAGTGAATGGAGGTTTCGATGCCCCGGTAGAAAGACTCCAGGTCGAGTTTCTCGTTCGGGGCATGGAGCCGGTCGTCCGGCAGGCCAAAGCCCATCAGGATCGTGCGCAGGCCCAAGATGTCCTGGAACAGCCCGACGACGGGGATCGAACCCCCTTCACGCATGAAGACAGGTCTCGCACCGAAGCCGGCCTCATACGCGCGCTCCGCGGCCCGCATCTCGGGGATGTGCGGGTCCACGTAGGCCGGTTCGCCGCCGGCCAGCTCCGTGACCGTCACATCCACCGTATCGGGTGCCAGCGACTCGACATAGCGGCGGAATTTTTCGGCGATGTCGTGCGCCCGCTGGCCGGGCACCAGGCGCATACTGACTTTGGCCCGCGCCCAGGCCGGCAAAACGGTCTTGGCACCCTCGCCGGTGAAGCCGCTGAGCAAGCCGTTCACATCCAGCGTGGGGCGCGCGGAGATTTGCTCGATCACGCTATAACCGGCTTCGCCCCAGGTGCGCCGCACACCCGTTTCCCGCCGGAACTCCGCTTCGTCGAAGGGAAGCTGTGCCAATTGCTCACGCTCCTCCTCCGAGAGAGGCTGCACGTCGTCGTAAAACCCGGGGATGGTGATGCGCCCCTGGGCATCGTGCAGCCGGGCGATGATCTCGCACAGCACCTGGGCCGGATTGTGTACCGCACCCCCGTAGCTGCCGGAGTGCAGGTCGCTGCTGGGACCGCGCACCTCAACCTCCATGTACGTTAAACCGCGCAAGGCATAGACGATGGAAGGTTTGTCCAGGCCGAACATGTGCGTGTCGGAAACGAGCGCAATGTCGGCGGCCAGCATCTCCTGGTGTTCCCGGCAAAAGGACTCCAGGTTGACGCTGCCCACCTCTTCTTCGCCCTCGATGATGAATTTGACGTTGACCAGCAAACGGCCAGAAGTCTTCAGGTACGATTCGACCGCTTTTAGATGCGCGAACATCTGGCCTTTGTCATCGGAAGCACCACGGGCAAATATCTGCCCATCCCGAATCTCCGGCTCGAAGGGGGGAGACTGCCATTCATCCACGGGATCGGGGGGTTGCACGTCGTAGTGTCCGTAGACAAGGATGGTCGGCAGGGTGGGGTCTTCCAGCCATTCTCCGTAGACCACCGGGTGACCTTCAGTCAGCGTCACCTGCACGTTTTGCAAGCCGATGCCTTTCATCTGGGCCGCGATCCAGTTGGCCGCTCGTAGGACATCGGCGGTGTGCTCCGGCATGGTACTCACGCTGGGAATGCGCAACAGGTCCAGCAACTCGGACAGGTATTGTTCGCGGTGTTCATGCGCATAGACCGTGGCCCAGGTGATGATGTCTAGCGGTGTGGTCATGTCAATCTTCCTTTCTGGTTTGAAAATACGGCCCCTCCCCCGGCCCCTCCCCGACACGGAGAGGGGAGAGCTGCACGCGATTTTCATCCTTGGTGGCGCCCGCAGGGCGAGCATGGGCAC
>JAADHH010000080.1 GCA_013151955.1 Chloroflexota bacterium | reverse complement strand
AGCGCCATCACCGATGTGCTTACGCCAATCGGCGGTGACCTGATCGTGGCCCAGGGCTTCGCCGGTGGCGCGCAGTCGTACTACCCGGGCGAGGCGCAGAACACGCTGCACACGATGGACGCCGAGCACGGCTACTGGCTGAAGGTCACCGGGGCGACGACGCTGGTCATCACCGGCACGCAGGTGGCCGTAACCACGACCATCCCCTTGCAGCAAGGCTGGAACCTGGTCGGCTACCTGCCGGCCACGGCACAGGACCGGGGGACGGCCCTGGCCTCAATTGATGGCAAGTACACGGCGGTGCTGAGTTTCGACCAAGGGGCGGAGTCGTGGTACGCGGCCTTGCCAAGCAGCATGAACACGCTGACGATGATGTACCCGCACCGTGGCTACTGGGTCTACATGACGCAGGCGGCGGATTTGGTATACCCGTAGGGGATAGAGAGGGCGTAGGGCAATTACGAAATGATGAACGCGGAATGATGAATCAGGGAATAAGGAGTCGGGAATAAGAAGTAGGGAAAAGGCGGGGGCGTACGAACGCTCCAACGTGCAAACGCAACGCGGATTACGCAGCACGACAATCCAAAATCTAGAATCGCACCACGCGACTCCGTCGCCATTTGACAGGTTTCCCAATTCGTGGTAGAATATGAGCACTTGTTCATAAAGTGAGCATATACTCACCACCGAGGAGGGGGCGCACATGGACGAAGCGGGAAGCGAAAGACGACAACGTAGGCGCGAGCGGATGGCCAACGAGATATTACAGGCCGCCGCTCGCGTCTTTGCTCGCCGGGGCTTTGACGGGGCCACGGTACGGGAGATCGCCGAGGAAGCGGACATCGCCGAAGGGACGATCTACAATTACTTCGAGAGCAAAGAAGATTTGCTGATCCAACTCCCCCGATTGGTGGGGGGGCCTCTGTTTGAATTGGCGGTCCAGCCAGCGCTTCAGGACCGAACGCTGGAAAATGTTGACGATGAAGTATTGATGGTGCAGACCATGCGCCAGGGGCTGGCCAATGTCCTTCAGCACATAGATATATTGAAGATACTGTTTAGTTCCATGCCCGTTGCGCCACCGGAAACACAAGATGCCTATCTGCGCCAGTTCATCTTACAGGTAGCGGGCGTGCTGGAGTCTTTCATTCAGCGACGGATCGAGCAGGGAAGGTTTCGCGCCATGAACCCAACGATCGTGGCCCGTGCGTGGATGGGCAGCTTCTTGATCTTCATCTTGACCCAGGAAATCCTGCCCGGTCGCCTGGTCACGCCGATGGACTATGACGAGGTAATAGACGAAATCGTGCACCTCTTCCTTTACGGGGTGCAGACCCGCAAGGAGGGGGTAGCCGCATGATTGGACGCACACTCGCCGTAATGCGCAAGGAATTCATTCACATCATTCGCGATCCGCGTACGCTGATGGTCGTCTTTATGATCCCGATTGTACAGCTCGTGCTGCTGGGCTATGCGGCGACGACTGACATCCAGCACCTGGCGACCGCCGTGTTGGACGGCGACCGCACCCAGCAAAGCCGCACCCTCATCGAAGCCTACCGCGCGACCGGCTACTTCGAGATCGCTTACAGGGTGCGCAGCGAGGCGGAGTTGGCCGATCTGGTGGATAGCGGAAAAGTGCGCGCCGGCCTGGTCATCCCCTCCGGATACGGCGCAGACATGGCGGCCGGCAAACACACCGAGGTCGGCTTCGTCGTGGATGGCTCCGACCCGGCGGTGGCCAGCACGGTATTTGCCGCTTCACAGGCGGTCGGCCAGTCGCAGACGCAAACGATCATCCAAAAGCGACTGGGGATGAAACTACCGGTGTTGCCGGGCGTTGAAGTACGCCCCCGGGTGTGGTACAACCCGGAGATGAAGAGCGCCAACTTCATGATCCCCGGCCTGATCGGCATGATCTTGCAAATGTTGGCCACCATGCTGACCGCCCTGGCCATCGTCCGGGAGCGGGAGCAGGGCACGATGGAGCAACTGATCGTCACACCCATCCGCCCGGCCGAGCTGGTCATCGGCAAGATGATGCCCTACGTGCTGGTCTCCTTCTTCGACCTGATCGA
This sequence comes from Chloroflexota bacterium, assembly GCA_013151955.1. Taxonomy (GTDB): domain Bacteria; phylum Chloroflexota; class Anaerolineae; order Ardenticatenales; family JAADHH01; genus JAADHH01. The sequence continues at coordinate 2,524 of JAADHH010000080.1, read as the reverse complement.
AGTGCTGGTCATCGGTTATTTCTGGTTCGGCGTACCCATCCACGGCAGCCTGTTGCTCCTGTTGATTCTGTCAACACTCTTCCTGGTGACTTCCTTGGGCATTGGCTTGTTCATCTCCAGCGTGGCCCACACCCAGCAGGAAGCGATGATGATGAGCTGGTTCATGATGTTGCCCTCCGTCTTCCTCTCCGGATTTTTCTTTCCGCTGGAGGCGATGCCCCACGCTTTGCAAGTGGTGAGCTATGCGATCCCCTTGCGATACATGCTCATCATCTTGCGGGGAATCGTTTTGAAGGGGGTGGGACTGGGGCCGCTGGCCGGCGAAACCTGGGCGTTGATCATCTTCGGGGTAGTCATCATGAGTATGGCCGCCGCCCGCTTCCAGAAGCAGTTGGCATAGGAATAATGATCAATTGTCAATGGGCAACTGCCAACGGGCAACGGGCAATTGACCATTGACAATTAAACCTAGTTGTGATATACTTTGATTGACTGGTTAGTCAGTCATGACAATGAAACGTAAAACGTGATGAACAGGTGATGTACCACGATCACGTTTCACGCAACATGCTTCAAACGGGGAGTTGCCTTGTGACACCATCCACACCGGAACAGGCGAGTAGCATTCGTGAGAAGCGCCGGCGAGAACTGCTCGACGCGGCGCAAGAACTCTTCGCCGCCAAGGGATATGAGAAGACGAACGTCTCGGACATTGCTGCGCGAGCCGGCGTCAGCCAGGGCACGATTTACTGGTACTTCAAGAGCAAGGACGAGTTGCTCGTGGCCGTCTTCGAGGATTGGCTGGCGCAACTTGCACAGGACTACGTGGCCATCGTGGGCCAGCCGGGCACGACAGAGGACCGGCTGCGACGCTATGCCCGAGCGGCCGCCCGGCGCATGCAGGAAGCCGAAGTGCTCATCCCCATCGAAACGGAGTTCTGGACGTTGATCTTCCGCAACGACGCCATCCGCGAGCGGTTCGGCGAACTGTTTCGCCAGTTTCGCGCAGACATCGCCGACCTGTTTCGCCAAGGCATGACCAGCGGCGAATTGCGCAGCGACATCAATCCCGACCACCTGGCCACCATTGCCATCGCCGTCTACGATGGCCTGGTCCTGCAGTGGGCAGCGGAACCGCAGGCCGTAGACTGGTACGCCATCACCGAAACGTTCGTAGATGTGATGCTCAATGGCGGGCGAGAGAGGTAGACCATGCGCAAAACCTGGGCTGTGATGAAGAAAGAGTTCCGCCACATGCTCCGCGACCCGCGCAGCCTGGCCCTCGTAACGTTGGGGGCGATGCTCATTCTTTCGATCATGGCCTACAATTTCTCCCGTGACATCGCACAGGTGCCGACCGTTGTGCTGGACTACGATCGAACGGCACACTCCCAGGCCTACCGGGACGCTTTTCGGGCCGACCGCTTCTTCGCCCTCTCCGCCTCTGCGGACAACCCCGTGCAGGTGGAAGACCTTTTGCGTGGCAGCCTGGCGACCGTAGGCATCATCATTCCGCGCGGATTTGCCAGCGACCTGGACGTGGGGAAGGCCGCACCGGTGCAAATCCTGGTGGATGGCTCCGACCCGAACAGTGCCGCGCAGGCTGTGGGCCACGCCCGCGCAATCTCTGCCCGCTTTGGCCTGGGCATATTGAAGGAAGCTATGCACCGGCAGAGGGGACAAATCACGGCCATGATGGAACCGGCGCTCGATGTCCGGACGCAAATCCTGTACAACCCCGGCACGAAAACCGTCAACGGCATGGTTCCCGGACTGATGGGCATTGTCCTGGCCATCCCTGCTCTCACCACGGCGCTTTCCATCGCTCGCGAGAAAGAAAGTGGCACGTTGGAATTGCTCATGGCCACGCCGCTGGGACGCACCCAACTGCTGGCCGGCAAATTGGTCCCGTACGTCGTCGTCGGTCTTGTGGACGTGTTGCTGTTGACGGCCGTCGGGCGCTGGGGGTTTGGCGTTCCCTTCGATGGGAGTTTGCTTTTGCTCTTGTTCCTCTCTTCGATCTTTCTGTGGGCCAATTTGAGCATTGGCCTCTTGATTGCAACGGCTGTGGAGACGCAAGCCGCTGCGATCATGTTGGCCTTCATGATCTTTGTCATTCCGCCCTTCTTTTTATCCGGCCTCTTCTTGCCCATTTCGGGTATGCCGGTTTGGTTGCAATCAGAGGCATACACGCTGCCGGCGACCCATTTTGTGACCATCGCCCGGGCCATCTTCCTGAAGAGCGCCGGCCTGGACATGCTTTGGGAAAACGCACTCTACCTGGCGGTTGTTGCGACCGCCCTCGGCACGGTGGCTACACTACGCTTCCGGAAGCGGATAGCATGAGAAGGTGATGTGTAATTCATGACGTGCAAAAGCGGGGCGATTGGGAATCTCCAGCAGACAACGTTTAGGGCGTCGCCACAACCGTTACGGTTGATCCTGGAACGGCATAGAAGTCACCATGAGCGGCTACTCGCCACCAAGGATGAAAATGGCGGGGCGTGAAACGTGAAGCCGTGAA
>JAADHH010000082.1:40691-43356 GCA_013151955.1 Chloroflexota bacterium | reverse complement strand
TGCCATCGGACAGGACACCTATGGGGCCCTGGTCTGGCAAAGGCTGGCACAATTCGATGCCCTGGACGTATCGCTCCTGGCCCGCCTGCCGGACGTCTCCACGCCATTCTGTCGTGTGTTCGTGACCGGTGATGGGGAGCATCGTTCGGTGGCCTGGGGCTTTGACGCGGCACCACATCCTCGGTTGCCCGACCACGCGCTTGACCAGGCCCACTGGATGTTCCTGGGTGCCTATGCCGGCGCGCGGCGGCTGGCGTTGGCGCAACGAGCGCGCCGCCTGGGGAAACAGGTGGCTGCCGCCCAGGTGTTGCACGGCGACGACCCGTTGTTGCCCCTCTGCGACCTGATCGTCAACCGGGCCGGACGAAGCGAGAATCTGGCCGCGATAGCCAACCACACCCGTGCCCTGCAAAGCGAGTCGCGCGGGCTGGTGGTCACCACATCGGGTGCCGGCCTTGTGGTTGCCGTGGAACCCGGTGGCGTGCCGCGAGAACACAGCCCGTTGCCGGCGCAGGTGCGCGATACGCTCGGCGCGGGCGACGCCTTTATGGCCGGCTGCCTCTATGGCCTGTTGCAGGGCTGGCCGGAGAGCCGGTGCATAGCCTTTGCCTTGAGCGCGGCGGCACTCTGTGTGGAGCGCTGGGGCGGCAGCGATCCCCCCGCGAAACCGGAGGTCTTGCGGCTGATGGAGGAAACGTGGGTTGATTAAATTGCACAACTGTGGTATTATCTGGCGCGGCTGAGAGATGCAACAAGCAGGCGATGGGCCGAAACTGATACCGTCTCGCCATTGAGAAGATCGCTATAGTGCAAAGCTATTGAAGACAAGGAGAAACAGGAAATGACTGTGAAACATGCTGATGATGTCTCTGCTGATCCGGTGTTGGCCGGGACGGATACGGTCCGGCAAGTGTTAATTGGGCCGGAGGAGGGCCCGCACTTTGCCATGCGGCGCTTCATCATGGAACCCGGCGGGGGAATGCCGAATCACACAAACACCGTCGAACATGAACAGTTTGTCCTTCAGGGCCGGGCCCAAATTGGCGTCGGCGATAAGGTGTACAACGTCAAGGAGGGTGACGTCGTTTTCATTCCGGCGGATGTGCCCCACTGGTACCGGGTTGAAGGCGACGAGACGTTTGCTTTTCTTTGCGTTGTCCCCAACCTCCCGGATGAAGTCGAGGTTCTTGACGAAGAATAATTGCGCTGCGTGCAAAATATCAAGGCGCATGGGAAGCGGACCGGCGCACAGATTGCCCGATTGTGGCCGAATACGGAGCAAGAAATGAATCTCTCGAAGTTTGGCAAGAAATTTACTGCGGAATCAGGTATTCTGCAATTGATGGATGACCTGGGGCGTGCGCTGGCGGAGGGTGAAGATACGCTGATGTTGGGTGGCGGAAATCCCGCAATCATCCCTCAAGTGCAGGCCTGTTTGCGCGAAAAGGCCGCCGGCATTCTGAACGACCCCGGCCAGTTTCAGCGTCTGGCCGGCAACTACAGCCCGCCACAAGGGGATGTCGAGTTCGTGGCCGCGCTGGCCGGCTTGCTCAACCGCGAGTGCGGCTGGACGATCCGGCCGGAGAACGTTGCCTTGACCAATGGCAGCCAGACAGCCTTTTTCTATCTCTTCAATATGCTGGCCGGCGAATTCGAGGACGGATCGTACAAGAAGATTCTGCTCCCCCTTGCACCAGAATACATCGGCTATGCCGACGCCGGCCTTTCGGGGGACCTCTTTGTGGCAAACCGGCCGGAAATCGAGTTCATAGACGAGCACACGTTCAAGTACCACATCGACTTCGACGCGGTCAACGTAACCGATGATATCGCGGCCATCTGCGTTTCCAGGCCGACCAACCCTACCGGAAATGTCCTGACGCAGGGTGAAATCGCCAGGCTGAGCGGGCTGGCAAAAGAGCACGATATCCCCCTGATCATTGACAATGCCTACGGTTTGCCATTCCCGAATATCATGTTTACTGACACCGGTCCTGTGTGGGGTGAGAACATCATCCTGTGCATGAGCCTCTCGAAACTGGGCCTGCCGGGAGGACGCACGGGAATTGTCATCGCCAACGAAGCGGTTATCTCGGCCATCTCCGCGATGAACGCCATCGTAAGCCTGTCGCCGGGGAGTATGGCGGCCGTTTTGGTCGAGGGGTTGGTGAAAACCGGTGAAATCATGTACCTGAGCCGGCAAGTCATACGACCGTTCTACCAAAACAAACTGGAGCAGGCGATGACGTGGCTCAAGGACGAAATGGGCGATCTCGATTACTATGCCCACAAACCGGAAGGCACCTTCTTCTTGTGGCTCTGGTTTCGGGGAATGCCGATAACGTGCCAAGCGCTCTATGAGAGACTTAAGGAGAGAGGGGTCATTATTGTGCCCGGCCACTACTTCTTCCCCGGCTTGCACGAAGAATGGCAGCACAAACATGAGTGCATCCGCGTAAACTATTCAGGGGAGGGAGCTGTCGTCCGGGAAGGAATCAAGATTATTGCGGAGGAGGCGAAACGGGCTTACGCAGAGGGATAGGTTGTTGCTTTTCCCCCCTCGCCTAGCAGGCTGTCGGAGAGGTCTCTTTTTTTCTTCGTAGGACGTAACTACTCAGTCTTTAGGTGCCAGGCACTTGTGAAGGCCCTCTCGCTTGAACGTGAC
>JAADHH010000082.1:0-40612 GCA_013151955.1 Chloroflexota bacterium | reverse complement strand
CGCCGTCGGTTCGATCTTCAGTCGGTGAAGGCCGACTTTGCGGTGGTAGGCGTGGTTTCAACCGCTAGCCACGGAAGCCTGAGTAGTAACGTCCCGTTTATTCTTTCTCCAACAAACTGCTAGCCCCCAATCGCAGACATGGGCCGCTCGTGTGGCACGACGTGTTCGGCCAGCAGGTGGCTGGGTGGCTTGATGTGGGTGGCCTCTTGCAAAAGTGCCAGCAATTCTTCATCACTGGCGCCGGCGCGTAGGGCCGCTCGCACATCCAATTCTTCGTCCCCCAGCAGACAGGGGCGAATGTGCCCGTCGGCGGTCAGGCGCAGACGGTTGCAGCTATCGCAGAAGTGCAAACCGATGGGGCTGATGAAGCCCAGCGTACCCCGCGCGCCGGGTATGCGGTGGTAACGCGCCGGGCCGGCTCCGTTCACTTCATTTTTGACCGGCAACAGTTCCCCCAAAGGCTCCATCCGCTCCAGCATCTCCGCCAGCGGGACATAGCGCTGGCCGGCAGAGGGCATGTCGGCATCCCAATCCGTTTCCTCCCGGAAGGGCATCAACTCGATGTAGCGAATGTGCCAGTCGTGATCCAGAGTCAGGCGGGCCAGGTCGCACAGTTCATCGTCGTTCAGGCCGCGCACGACAACAACGTTCAGTTTGATTGGGCGTAGATCCGCTTCCTCCGCGGCGCGGATGCCGGCCCACACTTGCTCCAGGTCGCCCCCTCGGGTGACTCTTTGGAACCGGTCGGGGCGCAGCGTATCCAGGCTGACGTTCACCCGGCGCAATCCGGCGCGGGCCAACGATCCGGCGTAGCGGTCGAGGAGTATGCCGTTGGTGGTCAAGCTCACCTCTGCGATGCCTGGCGTACCGGCCAGCGACGATACCAACTCAACCACGTCCGAGCGCACCAGCGGCTCGCCGCCGGTGAGGCGAACCTTCCGCACACCGAGGGTCGCACTGACGCGCACGATACGCGCGATCTCTTCGTAGGTCAAAATCTCCGCGCGCGGTTTGAAGCGTACGCCTTTGGGTGGCATGCAGTACAAACAGCGCAGGTTGCAGCGGTCTGTCACCGAAACGCGCAGATAGGTGATCTGCCGGCCCAGCGTGTCGTACAGCTTGTGCCGATTTCCGATGTTCGGGTCTTGCTTTTCGTGTGACGGGTCTCGTGTGTTGCGTTTCATTTCCTACTCCCGACTCCCTACTTCCGACTCCCTACTTCCGACTCCCTCGTTCCCCCCCTCCGCCGTGACAAAGATTTCGCCGGCGATTTCGGCGTCCAGGGCCAGCTCCAGGTTGCCGACCTGTACGACGTAGGCCGGGTGGTGTTGTTGCAGCCGCACGCGACTGCCCGGCGCGATCCCCAATGCGCTGAGCCGTTGCAGCCGGGAGCCGCGTGTCGATGCCAGGTGGGTGACTCGTGCCCAGTGCCCCGTTGGAAATTGGGATAGCGGCACTGCCGCGTGCTTCTCGCCTGGAGGATTTTGCACTTCCGGGCTTCCCTCGCGGCGCAGCCGTTTTCGGATGCGTTGGAACCAGCCTACGACCGCAGAGCTATTGGGGTCGATTCCCTGGAAGCCGCAATGGGGGCAACAGACCATCTGGCAATCGGTACTCAAAGGGCACTCGGCCTCACAACCAAGTTCCGATTCATCGAATTCGTAGCCACACAACGGACATTTCATGCGAACATCCTCAACGCAAAGTGTAAGATCCCTCCGACCAGAAAGGCGAAGGGGAAGATGAATGCGGACATTGCCAGCGCGGTACGCCTGCCATACTCTTTGGCAATGATCAGCACATTGGCGATGCAGGGAACGAACAGGGTGATCGTCACCAGGCTGACCAGGATTTGGTCAGGGGTCATGGCCCCCGCGCGGGCCAGAGCGAAGAGACCGGCTGCACCGTAGTCGCGTCGCAGGAAACCGATGAGGAAGGCGTCGGTTGCCGCGGCCGGCAATCCCAGGAATCCGACAACCAGTGGCGAGGCCAGGCGTTGAATGAGCTGGAGGATGGTCAGCTTGTCCAGCACGAACAGAATCACGGTCCCCAGGATGAAGAGGGGGACGACTTCGCGCAGGTACCACTCCAATCGGGCCAGTGTTTTGACCAAAATGTTGGAAAGTTGTGGCCAGCGAATGGGCGGCAATTCGAGGATGAAGTCCGACCCGCGGCCGGGAATCACACGCGCAGAGAGATACCCCACGCCGAGCATCGTGGCAATGATCACGCCGCCCCAGATCAAGGCCGCGCGCGGCCCCAGGAAGGCGATCATGCCCAGGATCACACCCAGTTGGGCAGAGCAGGGTACGCCCAGTGCCAGCAGCAACGTCACCTGCAAGCGCTCCTTGCGACTGTCCAGGATGCGGGTGGTCATGGTGGCCATTGTGTCGCAACCCAGCCCCAGGATCATGGGCAGGACCGCTTTCCCGTTCAGGCCCATGGTTTTGAACAGGCGGTTGACCATGACCGCCAGGCGAGGCAGGTAGCCGGAATCTTCCAGGAAACTGAAGACGAGGAAGAATGTGCTGACGATGGGCAGGACGATGGCAAAGCTGTAGGTGAGGGCCATGGGCACCAAGCCATACGGCCCTACAAGAAAATCCTGGACGATGGGAATGGGTATCCAGGCATGAACCCATCCGGCAATCCAGGGGTTGATCAGGCCACCAAACAGGCGAGTCTCCAGGAGGTCCACCATCGTTTGCGCCCCCAGCTCGCCGACGAACTTGTACGTAATGTAGAGGACCAGCAGCATGAAGGGGATGCCGCCGATGGGATGAACTGTCCACCGCCCCAGGGTTTCGCCCCAGGAGGAACCGGCAGACGAGTCTTGCCGGCTGACTTGGTCGGCCAGCCGGTACGCGAATTGCAATCGTTGTTCATTGAGTACGTAGGAAAGCGGGCGGTTATAGTGCGCTTGCAACGAGTCCCGAATTTGCCAGATTTGGGCCAGTGCTTCTTCGTCACGCGCGGCGGTGACCCAGGTGGCGATCTCGTCGTCGCCGGCCAGGAGGGCGCTGCCCACATAGCGCGCGCCGATGTGTGTGGCCGGCAACCAGGGGGCGATGGCCAGGAGCGACTCTTCGATTTCCGGATCGTAGGATACCCGCAGCGTGGAACGACGGGGAGTCTCTAACGCGGTCACCAACTGCGCCGTTCCTTCTCCCTTGACGGCGTTGGTACAAAAGACCGGCGTGCCCAGCGTCTGGCCCAATTGCGTCGTGTCAATGGAGATGCCCCGTTGCTGCGCTTCATCGGCCATATTCAGGTCCAGGATGAAGGGCACTTCCATTTCGGCCAATTGCAGCGTGAGCATCAAGGTGCGTGGCAGATTCTTGGCATCGCCGACCTGCACAACGATGTGCGGCGGTTCGGCCAACAGAATGCGTTGGGTGACCCGCTCGTCCTCTGAGATGGGGAACAGGCTGTTCACGCCGGGGGTATCGATGATGGGGTCGGTTCGTCCGTCCACCGATACTCGTCCGCGAATCACCTCGATGGTGGTGCCGGGATAATTGGAAACGGTGACGTAGTGTCCGGTGAGCACGCCGAAAATGACCGACTTGCCCACGTTAGGGTGACCGACGAGGATAACAGATTCGCCTGCCGGCCAGTCGTCGGGTGTGTTGTTTTCTCCGTGACAATTCATTATGTTGGGTCTCAGGTGTTCCGATTTTGGATTGCCGTAATGCGTAATGCGTGTTGCGTAAGGCTGTTTGTCGTGAAGCCTTTACGTATCACGCATCACGTATTACTTTCCGTTCATCGTTTCGCCGTCGCCCCCCACTCCACGCGTAGTCTGCGGAGCCGGCAGGCGAATGTAGAATCGGCAGTCTGGGCTGCCGGTAGCCATGCGTTGAAGCACGCCAATGACGGCCCGCCCCCTCGCGCTATGTTTTTCTACGAACTCTTCTTCCACTCTGGCTTCCTTCTCTTCCAGTGGCAAGTCATCATCCAGGTTGATCTCGTTGACCAGGTATGCGGGCTGCTTGCCGGTCACAATCCGAAACGCGCCCATTTTGATCCCCAAGCAGGCCGCGCAGTTATGCTGCTCCCGCCGGGTATACGTGATGTGCGGACATTCTGTGATGCGCGCAGAGAAACAAGTAGGATCATCGCGAAGGACTTCTTCTTCGAAGACAAACCCACAAGATTGCAACAGGGTATAACAGGTTGCGAACACTTCCGCATACCCGTTGCTGATATCGAATGGTACCAATTCTCTCTCGGCCATTTTGTGGAACGCCGTGGCCATGATCTCGGCGAGGAGGGGGGTGGCTAGGCGTTCCCCATACTTGCTGGCGGCTGTTTCGTAAATGGACTCAAAGGCGACAATGTGCAGCACTTCGGCCAGAGCTTTCAGTTCTTTGTTACTCACGGCAGTTCTCCGTCACCTATTTCATGGTCACATCGGCAGGCTGCGCAACAGGGCTTCCTGCGGGCGTGGGGTACTACAGACATAGCAATAGACCGGCGTGTCGGGTGTGCCGGCCACGGGTTGCTTGCAACGGGCACAGGGAACCAGGTTTCCTGCCTGCAGATGGCCTGGCTCCGTTTCGATTATGGGCGCAATGGAGTTTTGGTACGCGAAAGAAACGGCATCGTCCGGGCAGATCAGGTCGCAGATTCCGCAATCTACACAGGCGGCCGGCAAGAAATTGATCACAAAATGCGATTCATCGGATAGAAACTCCAGAGCTCCGGTCGGGCAAAAGCGCGCGCAGAGTCCGCAAGCGGAGCATTTGTCTCCGTCTATAAGAACCGTGGCGGCGGAAATCTTGTGCAGGTCTATCTGTGTTTCGGTCGGCGCACCGAGTGCGCGCAGCGCGGTGAGCAATTGGCGGCGGTTCTCCGGCAGTTGGTGCGGCAAGCGTTGGTCTACCGGACGTGGGCCACCCGGTTCAGGCAGCGTCAGGCTCTCGGACAGGACGGCGACGGCGGCCTGGCGCGTCAGGCGTCCCAACGAGCCAAAGAAGTCCCGGCGGGAATAGACCGGTTCTTCTCCCGAAAGGACAGGTCTCTCGGCCGGTGGGCCTAACGCTTCGCTGTCGCCGGTGTACGTGCGCAATGTGGCCGGCCGGCCAAATGCCGCCAGAATCATGTTCGCGGCGATTGCCGAGTCTGCGATGTAGGGCTGCGTCTGACCGATCGGGCAAGATTCGCAAACCGCGTCATTGAGCCACAACGCGGAGGAATTCTTTTGCAGCGCCAGCAGCAACGGTACGGAGAGTGCCGAAAGGCAACGGGGGGCACCTACCACCGTCGAGTTTGGGACTCTGCTCCGGTGTGGCTGTTCGTTTTGCGGGCAGGTCAGCTCAACCGGTTCGCTCGAACGGAGATTGTGGAAGGCATCGAGCAGTTTGATTTCGGGGGAAGAGCGTTGTTGGAAGACGTTGGTCGGGCAAATGCGCAGGCATAACCCGCATCCGACGCACTGTTCCACGTCCAGAACGATGACATCGGTGGTGCCGGCGGTGGGACCGGTGACCTCGTTCAGGCTGAGCGCCGTGGAGGGGCAGGCATCCACGCAACGCCGGCAGCCCGCGTCTTTGTGCCGGTTGTTCAAGCACGTTTTTGGCTCAACCTGTGGGGGGCGGTTCCCCAACGAATCGAGCATGTTTTCGACCACTGAAAGGTCCAGCACATCCTCTCCTTTGACAAGAATAGCCGCCGGCCGTTACGCTGCGGGTTTCGACGCTGGCGGCGCGCAACCGTTCATGGTGACTGCATATTTTACCACAAACTTGCGTTATTCAGAAACGGGGGGACTGTGAAGGTTGCCAACTTTCCAGTATCTTCTCAATCTTCTCAATAAAACGGGGTGGGGCGACCCAGAAGTTCGACTTTTGGTAAAAGTCGAACTTCTTCGCCCCGGAATATTGAGAAGATACTGTAGGACACAGATTCTCACAGAAAAACACAGATGTTTAGGCCAAATCATCGGAAAATCTGTGTTTATCCTGCAAATCTGTGTACCATGATTCTTTCTCCGACAAGCTGCTAGGGGAACGCCTTGCGAGCCTGGGACAGGAGGGCCACAACTTCGTCGTCTGTCGTCTGGTCGAACGATTCGTAGAACGAGCCGACGGCCCAGAAAAGCTCTGGGGAACGGAGGCAGATGGCCCGGTCCACAAGGCGGGAGAGGCGGGCGAAGGAAGCCGGAGGGGCAACCGGGATAGCCAGGATCAGCTCGCGTAAGTTGTATTTCCGCAGAGAACGAAGCGCGACTTCTACGGTGGATCCGGTCGCTATGCCGTCATCTACCAATACAATGCAGCGGTTTTCGATTTCCAGGGGGGGGCAATTGCTTCGGTAGATGGCTAGCCGTCGGGTGATTTCTTCTTTCTGTCGCTTTTGCTCTTCTTCTACGTACGACAAGGGAATACGCAGTTGAGAGATCAAGTCTTGGTCCAGGTAAACCGTGCCGTCACCGGAAATCGCGCCCATGGCCAGTTCGGGGTTGCCGGGCACGCCGATCTTCCGGACGAGTACGACATCAATGGGTGCTTTCAGGGCCGCGGCAACCTCACAGCCAACGACGATGCCACCGCGAGGAATCGCCAGTACCAACACATCATCTTTTGCTTGTATGAAACCGAGTGCTTGTGCGAGTTTCTGTCCGGCATCATGCCGGTCTTTGAATTGTTCCATTGTTCCTGTCTTTGTCTACGGGCCGCTTGCGGTGGAGGCGACGACGGTGGCGATGGCATATTCCCGTGAATGGGAGAGACTCACGGCCCATTGTTGCAAGCCCTGCCGGGCTGCAATCAGGCTTGCGTTTCCGTGGAGGTGCAGGTGGGGCTTGCCACGCCGGTCAGCAAGAATCTCTACCTCTCGCCAGGATACGATGCCGATGCCGGTGCCCAGGGCCTTTGCTGCTGCCTCCTTGGCTGCGAAACGGGCGGCCAAGGATTTACATCGCCCGGCACATTGCGATTGTTCGTGGGGCGTAAAGACGCGTTCCAGGAAGCGCGATCCCCAGCGGGCAATGGCCTGGTCCACACGGCTTATCTCTACGATGTCCACACCGGTGGAGAGCGGAATTTTATGGTTCATCGTTCGGTGGACCGGCGATGGCCAGGGCATACCCATCGGTACGTAAATATTGGCTGGCAACACGTTGCGCATCTTCAGCGGTAATCGCTTGAATGAGGTCAGAGTAGCGTTGCAAGTAATCCAATCCGAGTTGATATAGTTCCATGTCCAGGATTGTCATGGCCACGCCTTCGTTTGTTTCCAGCCGGAGGGGGAGTGACCCGGTCATGTAGGCCTTGACATCTGAGAGTTCCTCGGGGGATACAGGGGTCTCGACCAGTCGCTCGATTTCCGCCAGGATGCCTTGGACGGATTGCTCTACACTGCGCGGATTTACGCCGGCGACTGTGGCCCAGGGTCCGGGACCCAGTCCACCCTCCAACCGGCTATAGACGTAATAGGCGAGACCTTGTTCGTCGCGGATTGTGTCGCCCAGCCGGCCCATGAGTCCGAATCCCCCCAGGACCATGTTTGCCACGCTGCCGGCCAGATAGTCTGGATCGCGGCGCGGTGGTCCCAAGTATCCCAGGACGATGTCGGTCTGGGTCTTCCCGGCGAGGGGTTTGAACTGCCGGCGAACGTCGAGTATGGGGTCGAGAGCGGGAAGCGAAGCCGGCGTGGCCTGTTTCTCGTTTTTCCAGGTGCCGAAGGTGCGCTCGACTGCCTCGATCGCGGCGTCATGGTCAATCGCTCCCACCACGGTGATCAGCATCTCTCGAGGGCCATAGTGGGTTTGGTAGAAGTTGGCCAGTTGGTTGCGTGTGAGCCCCTCGATAGTTTCCCGGTAGCCACTCATGCTGCGGCTGTAGGGGTGCGCGGGGGGATAGGCCAGGGAGCGGAAAGTCAGCCGTGCCACCTGGCGGGTGTCGTTATCCCTTTCACGCAATCGGGTCAGTATCTCGCCGCGCACCTTTTCTGTTTGGTCCGGGGGGAAGACGGGATGGAGCAAGCCTTCGGCCAGCACGTTCAGGATGAGTGGAAAGTCCTCGGCGAGGCACTTGGCACTGAAATGAGTCTTGTGGAGGCCGCCAGATACACTGACTCTGGCACCGACCCCTTCGACCAATTCGTTGATCTGTTCAAAGGTATATTTTGTCGTACCGCGTAGTAGAAGGCTTGCCGTAAATGCCGACAAACCACTCTGGTCTGCCTGTTCGTCCGCGCTACCTGCGGCAACGTATCCTTCGATGACGATCGCCGGGCTGGTATGATTCTCACGGGCCAGCGCGACAATTCCATTGGGGAGTTGCCGGCGGGCAATGTTTTCAGGGCCAGGTAGGGAATGAACATTCATGAGATTTTCTCCTAAGCTGTTGGTACCGGGATAATGCTTTCGCGCACCGGGCCACGGGTGAGGAGGCGCAATATTGCTTCTGGATTGCTACGGCGCACGCCTAGTTGCTTCTGTAGTTCCAGAGGGGTCAGGCGATGGTTCCAGGTGGCCAGTAGTGCTCGAAATAGTGCCGTGCTAAGGGGGGTCGTCGGCGTGATGTAATCGGGTTGGGCACTACAGCAAATCACGAGGTGTTCATGTACCAGACTGACCCGGTGGACTTCTCCGGTAACCATGTCAACTCCGTCTACCATTTCCTGCGAATCGGGGTGTTTTTCCAACTCTTCACGGCAAGAGGCACACAGGTATTCTTCCATGACTTGGGTACGGTTGAGGTCTGGCCGCTCGATCTTCGACCAGTCAATTTGAAATTCTGTATTGACATCTGCTCTTAGGTAAAGCATGTTACGTGTTTTCTCCTTCCTGCAACAGGCGTACCAGGTGCCACAGTGGTTTCTCGTCGGTCCCGGTATTGGAAAAGCGCGCGTCTTGTGTTAAGGCGTAATTTAGGGAAAATGCTTGGAGCGAGGGGTCGGCATCTTCTGGAAAATCCATCTCTGCAAGTAGCTCTTCTGGAGCAATCGGTGCCCCGGCCACGTCGATCATAGCTTCGGCAATATTCAGGTGCCCTACATGGACCTCCAGCAGTAAGTCTTTGAGGAGCCATAACCCGTTGTAGGAAACAAATTCCTGGTTCGACAGCAAGGCCTCAGCCACCTGTTCCCGTATGTATTGTCCGTACAATTGAATGACTGTGTCGACTTTCGGTGCTTTGTCTTCGGGGGCCACAGGGAGGTTCAATGCGTGGGCTGCCGGAAAATCACTGACGAATTCCCGGAGTTCAGTCGGGCTTTCCAGTTCAACGGCAATCACTGTGAATGGGCCAAATCTTGGGTTGTGGCCTTTGCGAATGCTTTTAATCGTTCCCAGGCGGTGGCCCAAGGCGGCAAAGCGGAGATCTTGACCGACGGAATAACTTTCGGCGGGCTGGTAGGGAAGCCCTTCTTTTTGCAGGGCCACTATGCGCTCTAGTTCCCGCTGGCAGTGCGCTTCGACGATTGGATGAACAAACTTGTCGAGGTGGCAAGGTTTTCCCTCAGACAACGCAAATGCGTAGAGTTGATCCTGGTCGGTCTCGTCTAGCGGTAGGTTCTCCCAATAGGCTGCAGAATTTGTTTTGTATGTTGTGTCCACGGTAAATCAGGTCCTCCTCACTTTCTTCATGCCTGGGTTGTTTGCGTTTTCGTCGCCTGCTGGCCCTTGATGGGGGTCAAATAGTATCCCACTTGCACAGCGATGAGCAAACCGATGACTACCAGGGCGAGAAAAAACAGTTTGATGCCCGGCGACGGTGATGTGCGCATGGGTGCTTCTGGGTGCATGACCAGGGGGGTACGTACCAACATGGTCCACACGAAGAGGCCAAGCGCTGCATTCAGCAGGCTGCCCAGCCGGCGGCTTTCCAACAAGCTGGCCCCGACCTGGAACGACAGGCCGGCGATGGCTATCACCACGGCCATGCCATAGCGAGGTTCGGCCAGAAACACGCGAGACCAGGCCAGGTGTGCTGTCCACATGCTCAATGGCAGATACCCGATCCAGAATACCAGGCCGGCTCGTATCAGGGCCTGGGAGCGCCGGTGCCACGCGAGGCGATGGGTGCGCAGGTGTATCAGCCCGAATAGGCTGCCTGCCGTCAAGCAAATGAGGGCGACCCACACCATGGCTCCGTGCAAATAGGCCAGACGAGAGATGTCACCCAGAACTATATCCAGTGGAGACAACCAAATCACAAGTATTGCGGCTGCTAACAAGAGCAATAGGCGATGGCGCCCCCATTCCTGTTCGACGAGTATTTCACGCATATTGTTATCACAGACCTCTATCAACTGGTACCGGTATTATACGCTGCCACTCTCTGTGTGTCAAGTGTGCACGGGGGGCTTGCGCAGCAAATAGAATTAGCCCGCGTATGTCGTCCGCTGCGAGCAAGTAAGGCAGCCCAAAACGCAAAAAAATGACGGCCACCCGACAGGGGGGACGTACGCTGCCCCATCTTCATCCCTCCCCGTTCAACATCTTCTCGATGCGTGCCGTAACCATGTCCAGCGCCACGCTGTTATAGCCCCCTTCCGGGATGATCATGTCTGCGTAGCGTTTGCTCGGTTCCACGAATTCCAGGTGCATGGGCCGCACCGTTTCCCGGTACTGTTGCACAACGGATTCCAGCGTGCGACCACGTTCGGAGATGTCCCGCTTCAAACGACGAATGAAGCGTATGTCGGCATCGGTGTCCACGAAAATTCTGATGTCAAAGACGTCTCGCAGCGCCGGCTCAACGAAGATCAGAATTCCTTCTACCAGGAGAATGGGCCGTGGCTCCAGGGTTTTTGTCTGCGGGCGACGCGTATGGGTGGTGAAATCGTAAATCGGGACCTGGACGGTTTTCCCCTGCCTGAGGAGGTGGATGTGTTGTACGAGCAGATCGGTTTCCAGCGCGTCCGGGTGATCAAAGTTGATTTTGCCTCGCTCGGCAGGAGGTAGGTGGCTGCGGTCTCGATAGTAGCTGTCGTGCTGGATGTATGCTATGTTGTTCGCGCCAGCCCGTCGCAGGATCTCTTGCGAGATGGTAGTTTTTCCCGAACCGGTACCCCCGGCCACACCGACAACCAGTTTCCTCACAGATTCTATCTCCTCCCGAGACTTCGCTCAGAAAATGTGGCCCCTTGTGGGGCAGTTGACAAAAGGGCAGGGGACACAGATTCCCGCAGGCTTCGCACACAGATTTTTCTGAATGTTTTATCTCTGTTTTTCGTATCTTCTCAATAAAACGGGGTGGGGCGACCCAGAAGTTCAACTTTTACCAAAAGTCGAACTTCTTCGCCCCGGAATATTGAGAAGATACTGTTTTTCTGTGAGAATCTGTGTCCTACAGAGACATAGACAACTTTTTGTCGATGTTGACGCCCTAAGCGCCTAGCACAAATCGTTGCTGTTCAGCTCCCCTGCCATTATACACGAAATTGCTCAGGCAGGAAAATACGGGCCAGTGCGAGAACCACCAACCCCAGTACGGCCAATCCCAGGCCCCGGAACAACAGCTTGCGGCCGGGCTGGTAATGCGTGGCCAATGTGGCGTACGTGTCGCTCTCGATGTGAACGGTAACACCTGCCAGGAGGAATGTGGCGGGAGAAACGACTGCCACACGATCGGTGCGGGCCGATTCATCCCCTTCCCCAAGCGGGGGGCGGTGCATTTCGACGAGCACGGCCTGTGAGTCCAAATGGTAGTCCAGCGTCAACCGCCAGCCCTTGGCGGGCAAGAGAACTTCTTGCTTTTCGTCTTGGCCAAAGAACAGGATGGCTTCGTCGCTCGAAGGCCCCTCCTTTCCCACGCGCAAGCGTATGCTCGCCCCCTGCTCATCGCGCACCGAAAGGCGTACACGCCGGCCAAACCAGATGGGCCGGACGGTGAGGTTCTCGAATTGCAGGGGCTGCCGGGCCGAAAGATTCGCGCTGACGCGCGCCGTTCCGTCGAAATCGAGGAGGGTGGCCCGGCCACGGAGCTCTCGCCCCTCCCCGACCGTGGCCGGAGGCGCATCGAACCCATCGAAGCGCAGCGACCAGGGCAGGTTATGCCCAATCGCTATCTGTTGCCCAGGCAGGAGCGACACGCGAGTGGAGAAACTATGTTGGTCCCCCCAGTAAAGGCCGGCCAGGGCAAACAGCGCACCGGCGTAGAAGAGAGTCCGTCCTACCCTGCGGGCCGTGCCCGCCCAAGAGCGGCTGTGTCCACTTCGCCATTGCCACAACAGTTCCATGCAGCTATCGGCCAAGCCGATGGAGAGCGCAGCAGCCAGTCCCGCCCACAGCAGGGTAAACCAGAAGGCGTGACGGATGTCGAAAATGCCGGCATACGCCAGCAATTTACCGGCGAGCCCCCCGCCCTGGAGCCTGTCTGCCACCCACTGTGCCGCCAGACGGGAATCTTGTTCCACGGAGGCCGGCATTTGGGGCACCAGCCACGTCGCACCCCAACCCAACAGGATGCCCGCCAGGAGGTACCCCGTTGTCTTTGGCGATCCCAGAGTGGCCCACAGAGAATCAAAGAGCCTTTTGGGCAGAGATTGTCCGTCTTCGTTGGTCGTGTTCACAGCAGCTTGCGATTTCAATAAAATCGGTGTATACTGAATAGGCAACAGATGGCGGATGATGTGAGGCGCGTTTCCCGAATAGAGATCACCGGAGACGCTCCCGAGGACAGGAGCCGCGAGCACCGGAAAAAAGGGACTCGATTGATGTTTGTGTGACACCGTCGAACCGCCCATCTACCGCCATAGAGATTATAGGGGCACTGGGCCGATTTGTCCATTCTGCCGGTCGTGTCCCCCTTTTGGCAAAGGCGCCACGGTTTTTCTGATTGCCTGGCGGGGAGTCGTGGCGATGTCTGTTCCTACACCAGAAACTAAGTCAAAAGCGAATATAGAGAACATCTCGAAGATTGTCCAGAGCAACTTTCCGGAGAGTGACATAGAGGTTGTCCTTCGCGCCTACGACCTGGCCGACCGGGCACACGCCGGCGTGGTACGTAAAACGGGCGAACCCTACATCCGCCATTGTCTGGAAACCGCATATTCGCTGGCGATCATGCGTCTGGACCCCCCGACCATAGCCGCCGGCCTCCTCCACGATGTCCCCGAAGATACGGACTACACCATCGAGCAAGTGGAAGAAGAATTTGGTTCAGAAATTGCGCAGTTGGTGGATGGCGTAACCAAGTTGGGACAGATAGACAAACTTTCTCATCACAAGGATCGTACAATCACAGAGGCGCATCAGGCAGAGAACCTGCGTAAGATGTTCCTGGCTATGGGTGCCGATATACGTGTTGTGCTCATCAAATTGGCAGACCGCTTGCACAATATGCGGACCCTTTGGGGCGTTCCGCGGAACAAGCAGATACGCATTGCCCGCGAGACGATGGATATCTTTGCACCCCTGGCCAACCGCTTGGGCATCTGGCAGATCAAGTGGGAATTGGAAGACCTCTGTCTATATTATCTGGAGCCGGACATTTATCAGGAGATCAAGGCCTTGGTGGCGGAACGGCGGGAAGATCGGGATAAGTACGTTGACAAGGTCACCCGTATCTTGCAGGATCAACTGGAAAAAGAAAACATCAAGGCAGAGATCAGTGGCCGATCCAAACATATCTATAGCATCTATCGCAAGATGTTGCAAAAAGGGCGCGATTATGAGCATATCTATGATGTGCGGGCCGTTCGTGTGATCGTCAACGATGTGCGCGACTGCTACCACGTCCTTGGGTTGGTTCATGCGCAGTGGACGCCGATTCCGGGTGAGTTCGATGATTACATTGCCAACCCCAAAGAGAACAATTATCAATCGTTGCACACGGCCGTGGTTGGGCCCGGGGGCAAGACCCTGGAAGTGCAGATTCGCACCCATGAGATGCACTATGTCGCGGAGTTTGGCGTTGCCGCACACTGGCGCTATAAAGAGCACATCACCGGCGACAAGGCCCTGGAGGCGCGCATTGCCAGCCTGCGCTCCCTGATTGATTGGCGGCAGGACATGGCCGATGCCAAAGAGTTCGTAGACTCCCTGAAAACGGACATTTTGCCCGACCGTGTTTTTGTCTTCACCCCTAAAGGTGAAATCATTGATTTGCCGGCCGGTGCCACGCCTCTCGATTTTGCTTATCGCATTCACACGGAGGTGGGACACCGTTGCCGGGGCGCAAAAATCGACGGCAAAATGGTCCCTTTCGATTACCAGTTGAAAGACGGCGACCAGGTGGAGATTGTTACGACGAAGCGCAGCCGGCCCAGCCGTGATTGGCTGAACCCCCACTTGGGGTATGTAAAAACCTCTCGTGCCCGAGCCAAAATCCGCGGATGGTTCCGAAAACAAGACCGCAAAGTCAATATCGCTCAGGGACGGGAACTCCTTGAAAATGAATTAAAGAAGATGGGGATGAAGCAGGAGAACTTTGAGCGACTGGCCAACCTGGCAAGTTACGACAAGGTTGATGATTTTCTGGCGGCTATCGGCTATGGCGATATCAGTCCCCAAACCCTGGCAGCAAAGGCTCTGGAACTCAAAGAGACCGAAGTGCTGCCAGAACCGGCACTAGCAATCGGCCCACGCCTGCCCACAGTCCCACGCTCCAAGGAATCGGCCGATGTCAGCATCAATGGGGTCGGCAACATGCTCACCCGTCTGGCCGGCTGTTGCAACCCCTTGCCCGGCGACGCGATCATGGGTTACATCACCCTGGGACATGGCGTAAGTATTCATCGTCAGACCTGTCCGAATATTCTCAACAAAGAAGCGACCGGACGTTTGATCGAGGTGAAGTGGCGCCAAACTGTGCAACAGGTACATTCGGTGATTGTGGAGGTCCTGGCGTGGGACCGCAGTGGGCTGTTTAGCGACATTGCCAACATCGTGGCGCGAGAGGATGTCAACATGAGCAGCGCCCATGTCTCAACCAACAAACAAGACCACTCCGCCTTGATCACAGCCACGCTGGAGATAACCGATGTAGCACAACTGAGCCGTCTCTTGAACAAGATCAGCCAGTTGCCCAACGTGGTGGACGTGCATCGCCAGACGGGGTGACTGTTTTGAAAATAAGTGTCATGTGTCACGTAATCCGTAAAACGTGATGCGTAAGACGCAATACGCAATACGTTTCACGTCCCGCCATTTTCATGATTGGTGGCGCGCACGCACTCATGGTGACTGTTGTGGATTACCCCCCGGTCGGCGTCCCGAATGGATCAGGCGGCACTTTGTCCTCGGACCACCTGCGTTCCACGTTCGGGCCATAGCGCGCTTCTTTTAGCCAATCGGTCAGGGCCGCTTGGCGTTTGCTTTGCAGCGTAGCCGCATCTAAAGGTCGAGTCTCGGGCCCCTCCAGCACCTCGATGATGTGGAAGCCGAAAGTTGTTTGCACCGGGTCGCTAATTTGCCCCGGCTTCAGCGCGAAGGCCGCATCCTCAAACTGTTTCACCATTTGGCCGCGCGGAAACCAGCCCAAGTCTCCGCCCTTATCCTTTGACCCGGTGTCGGTGGAGACGTCCTTGGCCACAGCGGCAAAATCCTCGCCGGCCTTGAGGCGCTCTATGACTTTCGTGGCTTCCTCTTTTGTCTTCACCAGGATATGCCGGGCATGAATCTGTTCGGCCTCGGTTGGTACTTGCTGCGCCAGGTAATCTTGCACCTTTTGGCGCAGTAAGCTGGCCCGAGCCATATCGCGAAACTCCTGCTCGCTCAGGTTGACATTGTTTTTCAAACTCGACAGGAAGGTCGCGTAGTCCTTTTGGAACTCATCGGCCGTGTAGACATGTGTCGTGGGGGCGGGGGGCGGTGGCCCGGCCTCGGTTGGTACCGTGGGCGTTGCCGTGTCTGTCACTACCGCCGTTGCCGTCAGGGTGGGAGTGGCGGTCGGTAACGGTGTCGGCGTCCACAAGGCTGCGGTCGCGGACGCAGCAACTGCGGCAGTCGCTGTAGCTGTCGCATCGGGCGCGATGACCGACCGCGCCTGTGCGGCCATCTGCCGTTGAATTTCTTGATCAACTTCGGCATCGGTTACGGTGATGCCCAGTTCCTGCGCGCGTTGGGCAATCAGCTTCTCATCGATCATATCGTTGAGTACTTGTGTGGCAATGTTTGTATACCGGGACTGGAGCTGCTGAAGGTTTTGCTGGAAGTATTGGCGCAGAAAGTCGGTGCTCTTGTCGGTCGGGTCGAGCTGTCCAAGCTGGCCGGTCAACTGATTGATGTAGCCTTGAAGTTGGTATCGCTGAAATTGGACTCTGTGTTGGTAGGTGTCGGTTCGTATTTCCTGTTGGTTGACCACAGCGATGGGCTCGGCTCCCTTCAGGATAAATTCTTGGGCCAGCCCTACGCCAAAGACGATGACCAACAATGCCCCGACAATGGCCAGCCCGATCAGAACTTGCCGGCGTTGCTTTTGTTCACGGAGGCTACGAGCCCGTTGCTTTCGAGAGACATCTGGTCCCTTTGGTGACGGTTTCCGGTTGCGAGATTTCTTGGCCATTGGCTATCGACCATAAATGCGAACGTGTTCTGCGTCGTATGGGAGCAAGGCCAGAAATCGGGCACGCTTTATGGCCAGCGCAAGTTGGCGCTGGTGCTTTGCGCAGGTTCCTGCTTTACGGCGAGGTATCATTTTCCCACGATCGTCCGTAAATTGGCGAATCAAGTCGAGTTGTTTATAGTCTATGCCCTTGGCTTTCTCTGCACAGAAAATGCAATATTTCCTTCGGAAAGGCCGCCGGCGTTGTTTCTTCTTGTACGTACTGGGACGGGTATGGTTGCTCACTGTTGTATCTCCTCTTCTTCGGGCTCTTCTAAGGCTGAATCTACAGCCTCTGTTTCTATGGCAGCTTCCGGTGCATCGGGCGAAGTGGGTTCTTCTTCGACTACCTCTTCTATTTCCTTGGCCGGAGAAGAATCATCGCTCGTTGTTTCTTCTTCTTCCGGCTCCGGAAGATCCGGGATTCGGGTCGTGAGATAACGAAGCACGGTCTCGTTCAGTTGAAGTAGGCGTTCGATCTCTTTCGTCGGGCCGGGGGGCAGGCGGAGTTGGAGGATAATATCGCGCCCTTCTAATGTCTTCTCGATGGCATAGGCCAACTTGCGCACGTTCTTGACTTGGATGCTGGCCACAGAACCCTGGTGATCGGTGACCAGTTGGGTGAGGTGGTCCGTAAATGCCTGAATTGCCTCTTCGTCCAACTCGGGACGAAGCACAACGTAAAGCTCATAACTACGTAGTTTGCCCATCGTGGGAATCTCCTTTCTTTGGTCTCTTCACTAGAGGCCCCGGAAATGACAGCTTGTGAGAGGTTCTCTGTCTTCCCGGAGCAGAAAGCGCGTGCAACCTTTGCTATTGTTCTAACCGCGCGTACTATACCATAGGTTCCCTGTTTTGGCAAGTACTCTTTCTCCGGCGGTTGCCGCAGGGTTGCGCATGACCGTAGCGCCGGAATCCCTATTCCGGCACGGCCCGCCCATCATACAAATTGACGCCCTCTCCCTGCAATTTGACCTCAGCATGGATTTGGCGTACAATTGTAGAAACGGGCTGGAAAAGCTCTTGCCCCATGCGTCTTCACCTCACAATCTCATAAAAAGGGATTAACATGGATTGGCTAGTCCCCTCTGTCGTCGGCGCATTACTAGTCACACTAACTCTATTTGTTTCCTTTCTTTACGTTTACCGCTACGCACCTTCTGTGGCCATGCGGTTATGGACCCTTGCCTGGGCATACTACGCCCTGCGCATGGTAGTGACCCTGGCGACCCTCTCCTCACCCCATCAGCCTGTTCTGGAATCGCTCAAATGGATTTTGGCCGGGCTCAATGCTGTTTATTTGTTGTTCGGTACGCTGGAGTTCGCAGAACTTCACCGCCCCGATCATGAACGGTTTCTGGCAATCGGTTTGCTATCTGGCTGGGTGCTGGTCGGGATATTTGGCTTGCAAGATTTCTTGTGGACGACAATCCCGCTGTTCAGCATCATGGGGCTGGCCTATATCCTCGCCGGCTATGTCATCTGGCGCGACCGGGGAAAACGCCACCTGGCCGGTGCCGGACTGGTAAGCTCGGCCTTCTTCTTGTGGGGGCTACACAAACTCGATTTTCCCTTCCTCCGTCCCATCGTCTGGTTCGCTCCCATCGGCTTCTGGCTGGGCAACGTCCTGGGTATGTTTATTGCCGTGGGCAGCTTGGTCATGGTCATGGCCGAAGGCCGTCACCAACTGCGGGCTGCCCTGGACGAGAAAGCCGACCTGGTGGAACGCGTTCAGGGCCAGGCCAGACGGTTCTTTTCCCTCAGCCGCGCCATTGAACGGATCAGCATCGGACTGGATCAAGAACGGGTGTTGCAAGACATCGTCACCGAAAGCATGGATGTTCTGGATGCCGACCGCTGTGCGATCTACTTGATGCAAGAGGGGAGCAATGCGGTGGTTTGCCCGGTTTCCCGGGGCCTTTCCGCACATTACCTTGAAAACATGCTGGCTCAAGTCGAGAGTACCCCCGGTTCCCGGTTGATGATTACAGGAAAGCCGTTGATTGTTACCGATGCTATGACCGACCCCGCTTACCGTCCGTTTCGCTCTTTTGTAGAGCAAGAGGGATTTCATGGCATCACCTTTTTCCCCCTGCACTACAAAGGCAGCATAATCGGTGCGCTCTCTCTTTATTTTGATCGACCCAGGCACTTTTCTGACGATGAAATCGACACGGCCATGTCTTTTGCCCATGTTGCCGCCTCGGCCATTGAACATTCGCGTACCCTTGCCAAAGAACACCGCCGCGCTTCGGAACTGGAGGCCTTGCGCGAGGTCAGTATGCAAATTACCGGCTCACTTGATCTGCCCACCGTGCTGGAGACCGTCGCCAAACGCGCGCGCGAGACCATTGGGGCCACGGACGCACACCTGTTCATGTATGACCAGGAAAAGGAAATGTTTTCATTCGGAATCAGTGCCTGGTCCCCCGATGCCAAACACCCAAAACAGACGATCACGCCACGGCGTTCCGGTTTGACCGCAACAGTGGCTCAAACAGGCACAGAAATCATCGTGAATCAGGTCTCCGGGCATAACCTCTTTCAGGATGAGCGGTCCCGGACCTGGTCTGTGCATGCTATCGCCGGCTTCCCTATTAAACTGGGCGATCGTGTGGTCGGCGTGCTGAATGCAGCATTCGATGAGCCGCACACCTTCACGGAATCAGAGGTGCGGCTGCTCAACATGTTGGCCGGCCACGCCGCCATCGCTATCGGCAACGCAAACCTGTACCAGAATATGGCCGACTTGAATCGCTCTTTAGAGCAGCGTGTCCAGGCACGCACCGAAGAGCTGCGCACTTTGATGGATTTGGGACAGAAACTGGCCGGTGTCCTCTCTCAGGAAGAATTGACCGCCGTGATGATGAATGCAGTTTACGGATTGCTTTCGCCCGATGCCGCGGTATGCCTCCTCTCCCAAAACCCCTACACTTCGACAATTGCGATCAAAGGTTCTTTGGATTTCGAGGCCAGGCTTCGCATACTCGACCAGCTTCGCGGCACCTATGTTTCCATCGGCGGCCAACTGGCCGCGAACGCAGAACTGAACGTTCTGGACGTTTCCCCACCCCTAACGACTGCCCCCATGCTTTCTTTGAAGTGGCCCATCCCATCCAGCATACATGCGGAGTTGCGCAGTGGCAGCCGCGTCGTTGGCTTGCTCTGTGCATACAGCCGGGGAGCAGACATCTTTGGCGAAGAGGATGAACGTTACATCAAAGCGGTAGCGCAACAGGCCAGTAATGCGCTGGTCCGTCTCGAGGCCCAGGAAAGCCGTCAACGCAGCCGGTTGCAGGCGATCCTGGATAGCACGCCGGACGGCCTGGTCTTGTTGGACGAACAGGGGAAAGTGGTCGTCGCCAGCCCGACCGCCCAGGAGATGATCTCGTTGCTGGCAGACCTGGACAAGGAAGGACATGTGGAGCGATTTGGTAACCACAGCTTGGAGGAAATCCTTTCGTCTGTCGAAAACGATGACACCTTCAAAGCCGAAATCGTTGTGGGTACGCAACCGCTCGTCTTTGACCTGCAAGCACGGCCCGTCTATGAGCGGGGAGAACGCCTGCCCGGCTTGCTGATCCGCATCACCGACATTACCCGCCAACGCCACACGCAAGAGCAACTATTCCAGGCGAGTAAACTGGCTTCGGTCGGAGAACTGGCGGCCGGCGTGGCCCATGAAATCAACAATCCCCTCACCGTTGTGATCGGTTTCTGCGAACTCCTCCTCAAACGCACCGAAAACGAGGAACAACGGCACATGATCGAGCGCATCTCTACCGCCGGTCAACGAACACGCAAGATCGTCCAGGGCCTTCTCCAATTCTCACGCGGATTGCAGACACGCGAAACGGATCGTTCGGACATAAACGACCTGGTCGCCCAGACGATTGCCTTGGTGCGCCGGCAAATAGAACTGGACGGCATCGATGTCACCGAAGAGTTTGACACGCACCTCCCCTGGGTCACCACAGATAGTGGCGGCGTCGGCCAGATCATCCTCAACCTATTGCAAAACGCCCGGGACGCCATCTATGAAAGTGGCACAGGCTCGGGTATCGTTGTGCGTACAGAGGCGGCCGGCGCAGACTCCGTACGGGTCATCGTGGAAGACGACGGCCCCGGTATCCCTGCGGACGTGCTTTCGCGTATCTTCGACCCCTTCTTTACCACGAAGCCGCCCGGACAAGGAACCGGGCTGGGCCTCTCCATTAGCCATCGCATCGCCAGGGAGTTGGGCGGCAATTTGACCGTCCACAGTGCTGTGGGGCAAGGAACCTCTTTCTGCTTGTCTCTGCCCGTTTCCTATGAGGCACCGGCCCGGGCTGCTGCCGCCGAGAAAAAGGGGAGGGGAACAGACCACCTTACCGCTCCGGACCTCATGGATCGGAGAGTGCTGGTCGTGGACGACGAGCTTGCCGCGCGCGAGCTGATTGAACAGTTGTTGCTCACGGCCGGCGCCAACCCCACAACCCTGGATAACGGCAAAGATGCCCTGGAACACTTGCTGCACGAAGGGGAGACCTACGATCTGATTCTCCTTGACATCAAGATGCCCGGTTTGCCCGGCACCGAAGTTTACAAACAATTGGTGCTTTCCCGCCCCAAGATTGCACGACGCGTTCTGTTTGTAACCGGTGATGTGATCAGTGAGGAAACGGCGAACTTCCTGACCGTTACCGGTCGTCCGTCCCTCTCCAAGCCATTCGGTCGTGACGAACTTATCGCGGCCATCGACGATGCCCTGGCAGACTGACGCGGCCCCCCGATTCACAGACAGAAGACAGAAGTTCGACAGAAGTTCGACTTCTGCCAGAAGTCGAACTTCTCCTTCTCCGCGAACTTTTACGACTTTTTTGGTTTTGTGGTATAATTCTTGTAGCTTATCCGTAAGCCAACCGACGACAGTCGGTTTCGCAAGGGTTTCCGCAAACACGAGGAGGTGTTTCCATGTTAGATCGAGAAGCTTGGGCTCAATTCGAGGAAGAGCGGCTGGCTCCATACGCCGTCAAGAGCGGCCAAACCCGCGGACGCCAACATCCAGATGTAGAGCATCCCTATCGTTCCCCCTTTCAACGAGACCGGGACCGGATTATTCACACCACGGCCTTCCGCCGCCTGGAATACAAGACACAGGTTTTCATCAACTATGAAGGCGATTATTACCGGACGCGCCTCACACACACGCTGGAAGCGACCCAAATCGCGCGCACCATTGCCCGGGCGCTCCGCCTGAACGAAGACCTGGCGGAAGCCACCACCCTGGTCCACGACCTGGGACACACCCCCTTCGGTCACGCCGGCGAGGCAACATTGCACAAACTGATGAGCGACCACGGCGGCTTCAACCACACGGAGCAGACGCTACGTATCGTCCAGGACCTGGAGTGTCGCTATCCCCGTTTTCGGGGCCTCAATTTGACCTGGGAGGTGCGAGAGGGGATTGTCAAGCACGAAACGGAATACGACGCCGCAGATGCCAGCGGCTTTGAACCGGAGCTGCGCCCCTCGCTCGAAGCCCAAGTGGTCAATGTTTCCGATGAGATTGCCTACAACACGCATGACTTGGATGATGGACTGCGTTCCGGCCTGATCGGCCCGGATGATTTGGAAGAGGAAGGAATCATCCTTTGGAAAGAGGCCACGGCCCAAATCCCCGAACCATTTTCCGAGATGACACGGCACCGTATCATCCGCTACCTGATCAACCGGGAAGTCACAGACCTCATCCAGCACACCGAGGAGCAGTTGCAGCGAGCCGGAATCGCGTCCGTGCAAGACGTGCGCGAATATCCGACTTTGCTGGTAAGGCCCTCGCCGGAAATGCAGGAACGCAACCAAAACCTGAAGAGTTTCCTCTACCGCCGGCTCTATCGTCACTATCGTGTGGTGCGCATGGCGGTCAAAGCGGAGCGTTTTCTGAGCGAGCTTTTCGGGGCCTACATTGCCGAACCGGAACAATTGCCCACCGAAACACAGTACCGGTTGGACGAAACCAACCTCTACCGGGTGGTCTGTGATTACATCGCCGGCATGACCGACCGGTACGCCTTGCAGGAATATCGTCGCCTCTTCGATCCCTGGCAGAGGCCGTAGAACAGGCCGTTAGGGACGCGTACTGTCGTCCGCTCCGAGCAAGTTAGGGGCGCGCGCCACCAAGGATGAAAATGGCGGGACGTGAAACGTAAAGACGTGAAACGTATTGCGTCTTACGCATCACGCATCACGCATTACGTTTTACCTGACACCTGACACCTGACACGTTATTTGCATAACAACCGTCGAATTCAATCGTGGCTTTTCCACAACGCGCGCAATGCCCGCAAAGCGGGCGTGAGCGAACGGCTGGCCTCGCGGTTGCCCCGCGCGGTGACCGTTTGGCTCCAACTGATCACCAGGTTGTGGCGGGCACGCGTTATGGCCACATAGAACAGACGCAAAGACTCGGCGATGGTGGCCAGCTTGGCCTCGCGCGTTGGATCGGGGTCGCTGTCGCGCTTTTGCACATCGAGGATGGCCTCCAACCGCGCCTTGGCCTCGTTCATGGGACTGCCCCCCAACTCGGGATAGGTGCCGATGAACTGGGCATCCAGATCCCCGGGAAACCAGAAATCGTCTATGCCTACCAGGTACACCGTGTCCCACTCCAGGCCCTTGGCACTGTGCATGGTCGAAACGGTGATGACGCCAGGGCGGGGGGTGAACCCCTGCGAGGACTCTTCCGGCCCCAAGAATCGCGTCCGTCCGCGGGCAATCAGGCCCAGCTCCTGGTTCAGTTCCCCCAAACGCCAGGCGGGGTTGTTCTCTGCCAGTGCGCGCAGGTAGCCGGCCAGCTTTTGGGCGGTTGCCAGATCGCCGGGGGTGGCGAATATTTCCTGTGACAGGGTCATGACCAACTCGTCCACCGGCAATGTGCGGGCCAGGAACGCCCGTTGCAGCAGCGTCACCATCGTATGCGCGGCCTGCCAGTCTGCGGCAGTTATGCCGGGCACCGGAGCAAACGCATCGCGCCAATCGGTTCCTGCGGCCGGAAAGATGGCCTGTTCGGGTGCCGGACAACTGCGCAACAAGATCGCCACACGGGCCTGGTCTTCTTCTGTGCCCAGATTGCCATACCCCTCCTCCGCCAAAGACGAATAAGCCGCAACCCGTGCGGACGCTGCCAGCGGCGAGACCAGGACTTCCAGCACAGCGTGGAGCAACTGGGCCACATCTCGTGAGCGCACATTGCCCCGCAACAAATCATCATACGCCACATCCTCGTCTATGTCCCGCAGGCAATCAATAATCCTCTGACCGGTCCGGTTGTCGCGGGCCAGAATGGCCAGAGTCTGTTGGGGATGGCTTGCGGCGCGGCGAATGGCGCGTTGGGCAATCGTGGGCAACTCGATGTCCACGTGGCGATAAATGGGCATATCCACGCCGCTCTCTTCGTCCGGTGGATTCGGTTGGGGGTCGCCGGGCGGTGTGGGCACGATGTGTAAGGGCAAAAAAGCGCGCTCCCGAATCTCCGGCACCGGGTGTTCCTGCACAGCCCAATCCACCAACCGGTTGGCCAGGCGAATAATGGGCCGGCCGCTGCGCCCCGACACTGGCAGCGAGCGGTGCTCCACGTCTGGCCGGTTGATGAAGTCGCGGAATTGTCGCGGATCGGCCGCCGTGAAGGTGCCCATAATGGCCTGGTTGGGATCACCAACGCGCACCCAGTTGCCGGTGGGGCCGGCCAGGAGGGAGAGCAATTCCTGTTGAAGGGGCACACTGTCTTGGGCTTCGTCCTCCAGGATGTAGGGCCATCGCCGGCGCAAGCGGTCACGGTAGTCGCTGTGTTCGACCAACACATCTACGGCCAGGCGGATCAAGTCATCGAAATCGAGCTCACCCAGCGTTGCCATTTGTTGTTGGTAGAAGCGGTACACTTCCAGGGCCATCTGCAAAAAGATGTCGCCGAAATGGGGGCTACCGGACGTGGGGAGCAGCCTGCTGCTGATGCCGGCGGGCGAGGCCCGGTGATTCTTGGCCGTCTGAATGATCAGCTTTGCCGTTTCCAGACTGGTGTAGTTCCAGCGGCGGCGCCAGCCCTCCACGGACCAATCGTCCGGGCGGAGCGATTCCCAGGTGTCGCGGTGCTCGTTCAGCCAGGCATTGACCCCATTTTCCAGGTGGTGGGTAGCCTGTCGCTCGTCCAGTACATTGAAGCCGGGGGTTGTGCCGGCCAGGCCCGGGTTCTGTTGCACGATCTGGTACGCCAGGCTGTGTAGGGTGCGTACTTCGTAACCGGTTTGCGGCAGGTCGTCTTCGGCCAGAAAGCGCGCGATTTTGGCGCGAAAGTTTTCCACGGCGGCGTTTTGGTAGGTGACGACCAGCACGTACCCATCTTCGGGCAGCGCTTCGGCAATGAGGCGTGCGGCCAGGAGGGCCAGCGTCGTCGTTTTGCCGCTGCCCGGCACTGCGGAAACGGCCATATACCCGCCGGTGTAGTCCACGACCCCTTGTTGGTCAGTGCGCAGCGTGATCATCACGAATCCTTTGGTGGTTGGCTACCGATAGGGCTGCACGCAGGAGCGGACTGTCTTGCAAGTTGCCGCCTGTTTCCAGGTCGCTGCTGCACAGATAGAGGGCATTGCGGCAACGCGCACAGAGACCATGCACCAGACGATACAACGTCTCGTTGCGGATGTGGAAATCGAAGTCGTCGGTCCACCTGTCGCCTGCCGGCCAGTTTCGGGAGAGGACATAGGGGTTGGTCAGGGGCTGGTACGGTGGTTCCCACCAGCCAATCGCCCCGACATCGAGCCAAAACTGATAGCGCACGCGGCGGCCGGCCAGCAGATAGGTGTAGACCGGGGCGACGAGTGTCACCGCCTCGCTGCCGGTTGTGCCGTACGCTTCGTCCAGCAGGTATTGGGCCGCTACCACGCCGCTATAGACCATCTGCCAGTACGCTGCGCCGATGTCTGCATCCTGTTCGCCGAGGGAGGGAGCCACCTCGCGAAACCGCCGTGCCGATTCGATCAGACGGGTCACCGAGGGAGCATAGCCGGCATCATCGGCTGCGCCAAATCCGGAACGCTCCAGGATTTCGGCGTAGAACTGTTGGAAGAAAAGGTCTATCGGAATGGTGTTCTCGGCGGAGCGAAACGTCTCCAGCCATTCTCGCAAAACTTCGTAGCAGTCCAAGGCGTCGGCGCCAATTTTCTCGCGGTCGGCGGCGGATAGCGTTTCTGCGGGCTGGAGATGACGCTCCTCGGGGGCATACAGCGCGCCGGCCAGGCGCGTCGCCCGCACAAAATCCAAGCCGGCCACAATCAGCGTCAATGCCTCGGCCACATCGGGTGGCGGGCAGGGGGTCGGCCATGCCGGATGGGCCAGCACCGCGGCCGTCAGGCAGGCCCGGACGACCGGGTCTTCGCGCAGACTCTCGAAGCGCCGGATCACACGAAAGGGCACGCCGGCACGCTGGAAACTCTCGCGGAGCACAAAGCGCAACACGCCATCGGCATAGGGCGCTACGACGGCTATTTCGTCTGGGGAGACACCCTCGTCGCGCACCAGGCGGCCGATCTCCTGGGCGACGGCTTCGATCATTTCGCTACGATACCGTTTTTGGATGATGTGCTGATCCAGCGCGGCCTGCGGGTCGCCGGGCAGGGGGCCTTTTGGCACCTGGCCCAGGCGTTGGCCCAGCGCCAGGTCCAGGGCGACTATGTTGGGATTGGTGTCGGGCGGTGCAGGCAGCGATTCTTGGTCTGCGCAGAGGTCGGCCAGTTGTTTCGCGCCGGTTGGGTCAATGCCCATGAAAACGCGGTAGCCCCCGCCCGTCTCGTAGGTGAGCAGTGTGCTTTCCGTGAATGGAATCAGGCGGCGGATCAAGTCCTGGGCGACGGGGACACTTTCTTCGAGATGGGCCACGACCAAGTGCCGGTACCGTCCTGTAAAGTATTGCCAAAAGATGGCATCTTCGACCAGATGGCGATGAAAGAGGGCAATCGTCAGGGAAATGTCGAGGAGGTTTCGTTCCAGGCAATGCCGGCGGAAACGGTCGGCGCAGATTTGCGCTTGAAGGTAGGCTTGCCGGCGGGTCTCATCGCCGGCCCAGGCCGCTCCCAGGCGGTGGCCGATCTCTGTGTGCGCATAGCCGTTGATGGCCGCTTTGTTCAGGTTGTCCAGCAATTGCGAGAGGAGGCGTTGGCGGCGGATAGAGAGTCCCTCGAAGTACCCTTGTTCGAGCAAGGGGGTGACGATGCGGCTCATCAGATGCTGGGCTGTTTCGTAGGTGAGAAACGTCGGCGGCAAGGATGATTCTGTGAATCCGGCCGGCCCGGCAATAATCGGCCAGAACCGCGTGATCATCCCCTGGGCCAGGCTGTAGTACGTGTGCAAGTCCGGCATCCGGTGCTGGCCGCGCAAGGCAGCCGAAAGCGTGTGTTGCAGGCGGTCACGTATGGACCGGTCCGGTACGAGAACGAGCAGGCTGTAGGCATCCGTACCGGCCTGCAGCAGTTGCTGGATGTGTTCTGCCAGGCGGGCGTGTTTACCGCTGCCAGGCGGGCCTTCGAGAAACAGTCGTGGCACGCTTTACCTGAAGCTCTCCGCTCCGCGCGGGAGTACCTCTACGGCCACTTTTTCCGTGCGCATGTAGCGGTCTTTGCCCAGGTGGAGGGCCGGCTGCAAGAGGTCCGGTTGCAGCACGCCTTCCGCGAAAACGCCCTCGGCAACGTGCATGGCCACAATTTCGCCGGCGAAGAGGGTGTGGTCGCCGTAGGTGTGGTGGTCGCGGAGCACACATTCGTAGGAGACGTAGGCATCGGCCAGGATGGGGACATTCGCGCGCAAGGATGGCTCTGTGGCGATGTCGAAATCGGCGAATTTGTCGATGTCTCGCCCGGATGTGCCGCCAACCGCGGCGATCAGGCGGGCGTGTTCCAGGGGCAGGAAGTTCACGCCAAATGCGCCGGCGGCCAGAATGAGGTCGTGTGTGTGCCGGGAGGGCGCAATGGAAACGCCGTAGAGGGGGGGCACAAACGACAAGGCGGTGTTCCAGCCGGCCGCCATCGCATTCCGTTCTGTGCCGGTATCCACAGTGACAACTGCTACCAGCCCCGGGTAGTACCCGAAGAAGGCTTTTACCTGAGTGATGTGTTGTTTGGGTGTCATACGATATTTGTCTCCGTAACTACTCAGTCTTTAGGTGCCAGGCACTTGTGAAGGCCCTCTCGCTTGAACGTGACAAGGCATGTAGACGGATGTTGGCTTTGAGACATCCACCGAAAGTGCCTGGCACCTGATTTGCCTCATGGGGCTGAGTAGTTACCTCCTTTCATTTTATTCGTGAAGGTTGCCAACTTTCCTAAAGCGGGCAGCCTTTACCTGCCAATTCAGTGTAGCCCAGAGCGCAGTACTTGCAGATAGGCGTGCAGTCGCGCCGCTCGTAGTGTCCGCTTGTGTCCCAGGAGCCACTTGAGTCCCTCTACCGCGCTTTGCCAAACATAGACAGCCAGCAGGAACCAACGCAAAAACTCTCCAGACGCCCGTCCGTGAACCTTGGTGAAATAGCGTACCTTGCTGGATTGGAAGCGGATGTGCCGCAACGGCACAACTTGACTGCTGCTCTGACCTTCGTGGTGCTTGACGACCGCTTCGGGGAAATAGACGACCTTCCAGCCTGCTTCCCGAATGCGCCGGCACCAATCCAGCTCTTCGAAGTACATGAAGTACCCTTCATCCAATCCGCCGACAGCTTCCACTACCTGGCGTCGCACCAGGAGACTGGCTCCAACCAGCCAATCCACCTCCTGTGTCACGTCTGCCGGCTGATCTTCCACGTAGTAATGTCGCAAGACGCGGTTGTCGGGCAGCAATTGCTGCAAGGGTGTGCTCTCCAGCAAAGCGGTGGCGAGCGTGGGAAATCGCCGGCGGGAAGGCTGGAGCCGCCCGTCCGGGTAGCGCAGTTGCGGTCCAAGCACGCCCACTTGCGGGTGAGAATCCATGTAGGCAACCATACGTCCCAGGGCATCGTCCACGATTTCGGTATCCGGGTTGAGCAACAGGCAATAGCGTCCGCGAGCAAGGGCCAGTCCCTGATTGTTGGCCGTTGCGAATCCTGGATTGTCCTCGTTGACCAGGAGTCTAACCTGGGGAAATTGTGTGCTGGTGTGTGTGGCCGTGTCGTCCTGCGAATCATTGTCAATGACAATGACGTCCAATCGGAGCGAGTCAGATTCCCCGCCCGCGAACAGAGTGCGTAAGCAGCGCGACAACAGGTCGCGTACGTTCCAACTTACGATGATGACCGAAAGATCGGGATCGGCCATTGCGCATCCCCACCCCGTTGTCTATCGTCGCCGGCGGATGCCGTAATCGGCCAGATCGTGCAAGATTTGTCGGTTTTCGTGATCGGGGAGGGCCAGCAGCGCCTGCTGCGCTTCTTGGGCATAGCGCACCGCATCGGTAAGGGATCGTTCCATGGCCGAAGATTGAGAAATTGTGGCTACAATGTCTTGCACTTCTTCGTCGCGCAGTTCTTGCTCGGAGAGTATCCGTTTGCCGAGCTCGCTATCCTGGTGGTCTTCGAGGTAGTAGATCGTTGGGAGGGTGAAATTGCCCTGTCTCAGGTCGCTGCCCACCGGTTTGCCCAGCATCGATTCTTCGCCATCGAAATCGAGCACGTCGTCCACGATTTGGAAGGCGATGCCGATTTTTTCGCCGTAGGTGCGCAGCGCTTGCGTGGCTTCCTCCGGCGCGTTGGCCAGCACGCCCCCCGATTCGGTGGACGCAGCGAACAGTGACGCCGTTTTGGCGTAAATCCGTTGTGTGTAATTGCGGCGTGACTGTTGCCAATCGCGGCTGCTGAGCATTTGGCGAAGTTCTCCATCGCAGATGACCATGAGCGTTTTGGCAAAGATAGACATGACCCGCACGTTCTTGGTTTCGGCAGCCCAGTCTGCTGCCTGTGCAAAGAGGTAATCGCCAATGAGCACGACTGTGCCCGGGCTGAGCATGGCGTTGAGCGTGGGGTTGCCCCGTCGCAACAGGGAGCGATCAATCATGTCGTCATGGACGAGCGTAGCCGTGTGCAGGGTCTCCACGGCCGCGGCCATGGCCGTCATCGCCTGTGGGTCTACGTCCCACATGCGAGCGGCCAGGATTACCAGCGCCGGACGCATAAGTTTTCCTCGCCCGCCAATCAAATAGCTCATGGCTTCGCCGAGCACATCGAACTCAACTTTTGCTGCCTGGCGCATCCTTTTGACAACGGCTTCTAGGTCGGACTCAATTGTAGAAAACAGGGGTAGTACCTTCAACAGGGTTATCCTTTTCTTCCAGGTGGATTCTCTTCTGCGCTCGATGTCGCGGTGGGCATGGCGAACAGGTTTCGAGCGTTTTGTGTTGTTTGCCCGGCAAATGCGGGCAGGTCCATTTGATGTATTTCGGCGATGGCTTCGGCCACAAGGCGGACGTGGGCCGGCTCGTTGCGCTGACCACGATGGGGATGCGGTGTGAGAAAGGGCGAGTCGGTTTCGACGAGAATACGGTCCGCCGGAATCTGCTCTACCAGAGCCCGCAACTGTTTTGCGTTCTTGTACGTGACCGGGCCGTCGAATCCCAGGTAGAATCCGAGACCGAGCAGTTCTTGCGCCATGTTCCCGTCACCCGAAAAGCAATGCACCACGCCGCGCTGACCAGGGTATCGCCTCTCCACAGCCCACGCTGTTAGAATCTGCAAGAGGTCGTCGTGGGCCTCGCGGTCGTGTACGATGACCGGTTTGCCAAGTTCGCTGGCCAGGTCCAGTTGTGCGCGGAAGGCGCGACGCTGGTCTGCGCGAGGGCTGCGATCGCGATAGTAGTCGAGGCCAATCTCCCCGATGGCGACGACTTTTGGGTGGGCGGCCAGGTCTCGCAACGTGTCGCGGGCACTTTCGTCCCAATGTCGCGCCGCGTGGGGATGCACGCCGACAGCCGCATAGATTGAAGGGTGCGTGTCTGCCAGAGACGTGGCGGCCTGGCTGGTTTCCAGGGTAACTCCGACCGTAATCATCCGCGTCACGCCAGATTCACGGGCACGGGCGATCACCGTTTCGCGGTCATTCTCGAATTCAGTCAAGTCCAGGTGGACGTGTGTGTCTATGAGTTGCAAGGGTACAATCCCCATCATGATCTATGGTCACTACGCAATCTACTCTGTCGCTGCCTACTGCCCCAACCCGGCCAGCTCCATGCCGGCATCGAGGATGGGGTCCACTTTGTCTTCGCGCGTTGTTTCCGTGTAGATGCGCATGATTGGCTCGGTGCCGGAGAAGCGGATCAGCAGCCAACCGCCATCTTCCAGCATATACTTGAACCCATCGGTGCGCACGATGTTTCGCACGGCCAGGCCGGCCAGCCGGTCGGGTTTGCTGTTTTCCAGTCGTTGCAGGATTTGCTGTCGCTGATCGGCCGGGAATCCGGTGTCCCGGCGGTGATAGAAGTGCGGCCCGACGATGGAGAAGAGATAGTCCAGCAGTTCCGACGGCTTCTTCTCCATGCGCACCACCATATCGAGCAGGAAGAGGTTGGCGACGATGCCGTCGCGCTCCGGAATGTGGCCGCGAAAAGCATAGCCACCACTCTCTTCGCCACCGACCATGGCGTCGGTCTCCAGCATCTTGGGGGCAACGTATTTGAACCCCACGCTGGTCTCGTAAACGGGAACATTATAGCGTTCGCCCAGGCGTTCCAGCATGGATGTGGTGGAGACGGTCTTGACGATGGGCCCGCGCCAGCCACGCACCTCCAGCAGGTAAAGGGCGATGAGGGCGTACACTTGCAATTGGTTCAGGAATTCTCCCTGCTCGGTTGCGGCCCCCATGCGATCGGCGTCTCCGTCGGTGGCGATGCCGATGTCGGCCCCTTCGGCCACGACTGCGCGAAGCAGCGGGTCGATGTTGGGGGGGATCGGCTCGGGGCGGGCCATTTCCGGGAAGATGGGGTTGCGGACGTTGTGAATCTCGACGACTTCGGTTTTGCCGTCTGCCAGAATGCCGGGGAACCAGCCGGTTCCGACTCCCCACATCGCGTCCATCACCACTTTCAGGCCGGCTTGCCGGACCGGTTCCACGTCTATCATGCGGGCGACTTGTGCCAGGAAGGCCTCGGTGGGGTCGAACAGGGTCAGCAGGCCGCGTCGTTTGGCTTCCTCCTGGGACATGCGCCGCACGCCGGAGAGGTCACGCGGGATGCGCGATTCGATTTGCTTCAGGTCTTCGGGAGCTACCGCGCCGCCATAGTCGGCCCGCACTTTGAAGCCGTTGTCGGTGGGCGGATTGTGGCTGGCCGTAATGTTGACCGCGCCGGCGGTCTTGCGGTCGAGGATGGCGTAGGATATGACCGGCGTGGGCATGGCCCGCGCACAAAGATGGACGGGGATGCCATTGCCGGCCAGCACTTCGGCGGCAGCGGCGGCAAAGTGCTCAGAGTCGAAGCGGTAGTCGTAGCCCACAACCAGCCCGCGCTCACTCTGGGCGGTGTCCCGCAGGAATTGGGCGAAACCTTGCGCGCAGCGACGCACGTTATCGAATGTGTAATCCTCGGCGATAACCCCACGCCAGCCATCGGTTCCGAAGTGAATATCGGTCATTGTTCTCCCTCATTACGTTCTGTTGTTTGTTGCGTCATACCTGTGTGTCACCGTTTTGCAGGCGTTTCTTCCAAGCCTTCAGATCGGCGTCTACCATCATTTGAATCAGTTCTTGGAAGGTGACGTCCGGTTCCCACCCCAGTTGTTGGTGGGCCTTCGTCGCGTCGCCGACCAGTTGGTCTACTTCGGCCGGACGGAGGAAGCGCTCGTCGACGACGACGAAGTCGCGCCAGTCAAGGTTGGCGTGGCCAAAGGCCGCTTCGCACAATTCACGCACGGAGTGTGTTTTGCCCGTGGCGATCACATAGTCGTCGGGGTTCGGTTGTTGGAGCATCAGCCACATGGCGCGGACATAATCGCCGGCGTAGCCCCAGTCGCGTTGGGCGTCCAGGTTGCCCAATCGCAGTTCATTGGCCATACCCAACTTGATGCGGGCGACGGTGTCGGTCACTTTGTGGGTCACAAATTCCAAGCCGCGGCGAGGGCTTTCGTGGTTGAAGAGGATGCCGGAGCAGGCGAACAAGTTGTAGCTCTCGCGGTAATTCACCGTGATCCAGTGGCCATAGACCTTGGCCACACCGTATGGGCTGCGCGGGTAGAAGGGAGTCTGTTCGGTTTGAGGCACTTCCCGGACCTTGCCGAACATCTCGCTGCTGGAAGCCTGATAGAAGCGGATGTTGGGGTCCACCAGGCGAATGGCATCGAGCAGCCGGGTGACGCCCAAGGCTGTGAATTCACCGGTGAGTACAGGTTGTTTCCATGACGTGGGCACGAATGACTGGGCGGCCAGGTTGTACACTTCGTGGGGTCGCCATTCTTGCAGGATGTCCAGCATGGATATCTGGTCCAGCAAGTCTCCCTGGACGATGTCGATTTTGTCCTGTATGTGGCGGATGCGGTCAAAGTTTATGGTACTCGTGCGACGGACCATGCCCATGACCTGGTAATCGTTTGCGAGCAAGAACTCGGCCAGGTATGATCCATCTTGGCCGGTGATCCCCGTAATCAAAGCTTTTTTCATCGCTGCTAATCTCCCATAGGGCCTTCTTCGCGAGGCGGGGCGGCCGGCGATGAGGCAACGCGTGCGCGCCAGTCGTCGAGGATGTCCCGCACTGTTTGCTCGAAAGGAATGATCGGCGCCCAGCCCGTGTGCTCGTGCAACTTGCTTGCATCGCCGTAACTGATGGGCACATCGGCGGGGCGAAAGAGGGCGGGTTCTATTTCAATTTTGATAGGGCTGGGGCTCATGCCTAGCATGATGTCCAGCAATTGTTGCACAGCACGGGGCCGTCCTGTGCTGACGTTATAGGCTTCCCCCGGCACCCCCCGTTCCAGGGCAAGTTTGTATGCGCGGGCGATGTCCCGTACGTCTGTGAAGTCGCGTTGCGCGGCCAGATTTCCCACGCGCATGATCGGTGGGCGCAGGCCCGCTTCTATCTCTGCGACCTGTCGGGCGAAATAGGCAGCGACGAAACGATCGCTCTGGCGGGGGCCAATGTGATTGAACGGGCGAACGCGTACAATGTGCAGTTGGTGGCTCAAGTGGTATTGCAGGGCCAACATATCTTGGGCCACTTTGCTAACCGCATACGGGTTTGCCGGATGAAATGGCGCTGTTTCGGAAATTGGCAGGTCCTCTGTTTGGGCATATCCGTACACCTCGTTGGAGCTGACGACCAGGAGGCGCGGTTTCATATCCAAGGCCACGATAGCTTGCAGCAAGCTGAGTTCCGAGCGAATGTTGGTCTCCAGAGTAGCCCACGGGTCTTGCCAGGAAGTGGGCACAAAGGCTTGCCCGGCCAGGTGGTAGATGTGCGTTGGGCGAACGTGGGCCAATAGCCGGTGTACCGCGTCTGGGTCGCGTAGGTCTGTTTCACACAAATGGACACGACTTTCAAAAAGGGTTGCAAAGCCGGCTGATTTGTGGATTACACCCCACAGGTTCTCCGCTCCTTGAGCCAGCAATTGTTCGGCCAGGTGGCTGCCGGCGAATCCCCCTATGCCCGTTACTAGTAGACGCAATGTGCTTCTATCTCCTCGACGGTTGGATTTTCATGATGACCTATTATACTGTACTTTGGTTATAGCGGCAAGCAGAGAGGAACAAAAAAAGAAAGACCACGACGGGTGGCCCCTACCCATCGTGGTCTCATGTACAACAGTAAGGAGGAGAAAGAGAGGAGGTCTCTTTTTGTTCTTACTGAATATATAATACTGCACGAACATTAGAGCATCCTGAGAGAATTGTGAGAATCAGATGAGAGACGACCTTCTTTTCAAATTGCCCTCGATGTGATACAATTACGGTGTGGTTTCGTCGTGTGGCCGGGCCATAACCAAAGGACTGCGCGCCGCCAACGACGAAAATCGCGGGACGTGAAGACGTGAAACGTATTGCGTCTTACGCATCACGCATCACGTTTTACGTTTTACCTGACACGTTGTTTTCAAAGCAGAGCGCAGGGGGTCTGTGATGAATGAGGATGTCTTGAGCGAAACCTTGGAGGCCATAGCGCGTGGTGATAGGTACGCCAGTTCTCTGCTCCTTTACCGTTTGTCCGGGTTGTCTTCTGGGCAGATGAAGTCGTGGTCTGAATCGTGGCTTAGCCTGGACGAGGAGCGGCGCGTGCATACGATCACACGGCTGGTAGAATTGGCGGAGGATGATTTTGCCTCTGACTTCAGCGCCCTGTTTCGGCAGGCTTTGACCGATCCCGTGCCGGAGGTTCGCAGCAAGGCCGTTGACGGCCTGTGGGAAGACGAGAATCTGGACCTCATTCCCGTGTTATTGGAAATGGCTACAAACGACGCCTTCCCCATCGTCCGCGCGCGCGCAGCCTCATCGCTGGGTAGCTATGTTTACTTGGGGGAAATAGAAGAGCTGGATTCACAGATCCTTGCCGTCATCGTGGACACCCTGTTTTCCATCATCGCGGACAAAGGAGAGGCGCTGGAAGTGCGCCGGCGAGCAGTAGAAGCGGTAGCGTTTTCCAGTGATCCACGGACACGTGACGTGATCTCACGTGCCTATCACGACGCAGATGAAATGATGCAAGCCAGCGCAGTTTTTGCCATGGGACGGAACGCCGACCCCTATTGGCAGGGAACGGTCGTTCTGGAACTGGAAAACGAAAGCGAAGAGATACGCTTCGAGGCTATACGTGCCGCCGGTGAACTGGAAAGTCCGCTCGCTGTGCAACCACTTATCCGCCTCCTAAATGACCCGGACCGCGAAATTCGAGAGATGGCTGTGTGGTCCCTGGGACAAATCGGGGGAACAGATGCGCGCAAAGCCTTGGAGCGGTGCCACAGAGAGGGTGATGAAGGGTTGCGCGAGGTAGTCGAGGAGGCCCTGGCCGAGCTAGACCTGAGTAGCGGTGAATGGCCATCGCTGCTACTCTCTTTTGAGTAATTCTATTGACCGTTTTTGTCAACATCATCCTGCCTGTCTTCATCATGGCCGGTCTCGGCTATCTGCTGGACCGTTTGCTGGCCCTCGATGTACGCACCCTTTCCAGGGTGACTTTCTATCTTCTCAGTCCCTGTCTGGCCTTTTCATCCCTTTCCAGCAGTCACCTGCAAGGTCAGGCGCTTTTGCACATCGCCGGCATTGCCGCCTTGATGGTTTTCCTGTTGTGGCCGATTGCTTCGTGGGTTGCGCGAATCATGGGCTTGCAGGGGACGGAAAAAAGCGCCTTCCTGCTCACCATTCTGTTTGTCAATTCGGGAAACTACGGCCTGCCCCTGAACCTGTTTGCCTTTGGCGAGCCCGGGTTAGCCCTGGCCATCATTTTCTTCGCCGCCAACTCCTTGCTGACCAACACGTTGGGGGTATACATTGCCGCCCGGGGCCATGCCGATTCGCGCGCCGCGCTGCGCAAGGTGTTTCAGGTGCCCATCGGTTACGCTGTGTTGGCCGGCCTGTTCATGAACGTGGCCGGCCTGCAAGCGCCCGAACCTGTCGCCAGAGCCACAAACCTGCTGGGGCAGGCAGCCGTTCCGGTGATGTTGCTTGTCTTGGGCATGCAGTTGGGCCGCGCATCCGTGGCCAGCCAGTGGAAGCCCGTTGCCGCAGCGACAGCTTTGCGCCTGGTCGGGGCGATGGCGCTGGTGATTATCTTGGTCCGCCTGCTGGGCTTTCAGGGACTGTCGGCAAAGGTGTCCACCGTCCAGGCCAGTATGCCCACCGCCGTGATGACGACGATCCTGGCGACGGAGTTTGACGTACAGCCCACATTCGTCACCGGAACCGTGTTCGTTTCTACCCTGGCCAGCATGATCACGCTGACCTTCCTGCTCCAATGGCTCATGTAGATGGACACGCGCATTTCCAAAAACTTTGACAGGTATAGCTTTCTCTGGTATACTCCTCCTCTCTTTGCATTTAATATTTGGCCAACTTTATTTCGATGACAAGCTGTTCTAAGAAGCGGAGGTAAAACTCATGCGACGTCCCTATCTATTGGTGACCGGAATCATCTTGATCCTGCTTGCGGCCCTTGCCACGGCGTGTACTTCGCCCACAACCAAACCGGAAGATACCAACTTGAAGATGGGCCTGCTGCCCATCATGGACATCCTTCCCTTCCACGTAGCGCAGCAGGAAGGCTATTTTCAGGAAGAAGGCATCACCGTCCAGTTCGTGCCGGTCAAAAGTGCCCAGGAACGGGACACGCTCATGCAAACCGGCCAGATCGACGGCGAGCTGACCGACCTGATTTCCATTGGCCTTTTCGACAAGGACAAGCCCACCATCAAGATCGTGCGCACAGCCCGCAAGGCATATCCCGATTCGCCCCAATTTCGTATCCTGGCCGCTCCGAATTCCAACATCAAATCGGTAACCGACCTCAAAGGTGTGAAGATCGGCATCTCCCAAAACACGATCATCGAATACCTCACAGACCGGTTGCTGGAAGCCGAGGGACTCTCCCCAGACGACATCGCGGTCCAGGAAGTGAGCCAGATACCGGTCCGCTTTGAGTTGCTGATGAAGGGGCAAATCAAGGCCGCCACCTTGCCGGACCCGCTGGCCTCCGGAGCCGTCGCCGCCGGCGCAACCGTCCTCGTGGACGACAGCACCCACACGAAATTCGCGCAAAGCGTGCTCGCCTTCAGCGTGGACACGTTGCAGACCAAACCGAACACGGTCAAGAAATTCCTCAAAGCCTGGGAGAAGGCCGCCACAGCGATCAACGAACATCCGGAAAAGTACCAGGACTTGCTGATCGAAAAGGGCCGCGTCCCGAAATCCATCCAGGGCACGTACGTCATGCCCCCCTTCCCGGAAGCCGGCGTGCCGACGGAAGCGCAATGGCAAGACGTGGTGGATTGGCTGCTCAGCAAGAAGCTGATTGACAAACCGGTCTCTTACAAAGATGCTGTAGACGCCACCTTCCTCCCCTGACCATGATCATCGTGCGGGGTCTCACATTCTCCTACGCGGACCAGACGCCCATCTTCGAAAACTTGCACTGGCACGTGGCGCATGGCGAGGCTTGGTCGGTGATCGGCCCTTCGGGGTGTGGCAAAACCACGCTGCTCTACCTGCTCGCCGGCTTGCTGCACCCCACGAAGGGCGAAGTGCTCGTAGACGGGCAGCCCTTGCAGCGACCTCGCCCGCGCACCGGCCTGATCCTGCAAGACTACGGGCTGCTCCCCTGGGCCACTGTGGCCGAAAACGCGGCCCTGGGCCTGCGCGTGCGCCAGTTCTACGGCCCCGATGGCCGTCACGCCCCCCGCAGCCAGCAGGTCTCACCCCCCGCCGAAAAGGTAGACTTCTGGCTGAAACGGCTGGGCATCGACCGGGTCCGCGACCACTATCCCGTGCAAATCTCCGGTGGACAGCGCCAACGCACCGCAATCGCCCGCACCCTGGCCATGACCCCCGACCTGCTGCTCATGGACGAACCATTCTCCTCGATAGATGCGCTCACCCGCGAGGAATTGCAAGACCTCACTCTGGCTTTGCGAGAGGAAACGGCGTTGACCACAGTCCTGGTCACCCATAGCATCGAGGAGGCGGCCTTCTTGGGCCGGCGCATCCTCGTGTTGCCCAAGGACGCGGAACAGGAGCCGCAAATCGTCGAGAACCCGCAGGCCGGCGCTCCGGCGTACCGTGGGTCCGCGCCCTTCCACGCCGTGTGCGACCGCCTGCGCGAAAGGCTGGCTCCGTGAAAGGGCGAGACACCCTGACGGCCGGTGCCGCGATCCTGCTCATCTGGCAGTTGGTTTCCTGGTTGCTGAACATGCCCATCTTGCCCCCACCGACGGAGGTCCTGCAAGCCTTCTTCATCGCCCTGCCGCACGATTTGGGACGGCATTTCCTGGTCAGCGGGTTTCGGGTGGTTGCCAGCATTCTCCTGGCCGTGGCTACGGCCTGGCCCTTGGGGCTGGCCATCGGTCAAAGCGCGCGCCTGGACCGCCTGCTCTCTCCGGCGATCTACCTGATCTACCCCATTCCCAAGATCGTCTTTCTCCCCCTCGTCCTTCTTTTCCTGGGGATTGGGAATCTTTCCAAGATTTTCATCATCGCCTTCGTCCTGTTCTTCCAAATCCTGGTGGTGGTGCGGGACGCGGCCGGCGGCATCCGCCCGGAGCTGGTCCACTCGGTACGCTCGTTGGGGGCGGGACGGCGTGCGCTGTTCCGTTTCGTCTATTTGCCGGCGTGCCTGCCCGCTGTGCTGACCGCCTTGCGCGTGAGTGCCGGAACGGCCGTGGCCGTCCTCTTCTTTGCCGAATCGTTCGCCACCACCTCCGGCCTGGGCTACTACATCATCGTGGAGACGTGGGGACGGCTGGCCTATCCCGAAATGTACGC
The DNA here is from genome assembly GCA_013151955.1 of Chloroflexota bacterium. Lineage (GTDB taxonomy): Bacteria > Chloroflexota > Anaerolineae > Ardenticatenales > JAADHH01 > JAADHH01. The sequence continues at coordinate 1,677 of JAADHH010000082.1, read as the reverse complement.
CGGCGTGGTCGCCATGGCCCTGCTCGGTTTCATACTCTACGCTGTGCTCGACCAACTGGAAAAGAGGTTGTGCCCGTGGCTGCATCTGACATGACACGCACGGTCACCGGAATGGGGCCGGCGTGCATGTAAGGCGTGAAACGCAATGCGTAACACGTAATACGCATCGAACGCAGTGAGAAATCTTGCTTTCGGGGTCAGCCTTCTTCCGGCGGCCAGGCGAGAGGCGAGCAATGAACTGCCCGCCTGTTGTCGCGAAACCCGTTTCAACGGGTTGCCGTTGTCCTTGAAATAGTCGACTCACCACATGGCCAGACGCAAAAATATGCCGGACACCCGATAAAGAGAGAGGACATGGAAAACAAATACGATCCGCAGGACAAGGCGCGTTATGTGCGCAAGATGTTCGGGGCCATCGCCGGTCGCTACGACCTGATGAACCGCCTGATGACCGGTGGGCGCGACGGCGATTGGCGCCGCGAAGCAGTGGCGCTGACCCATCTGCCGCCCGGCGGACGCGCCCTGGATGTGGGCACCGGCACGGGGGACTTCCTGCCCCTCCTGGCCGGCGCCGCCCCGAATGTGGACGCGATCGGTGTCGACTTCACCTGGGAAATGCTGGCCGCCGGCCGGAACAAACTGGCCCCCTACGGCGACCGCGCCGCCTGCGCCGCTGCGGACGCCCTGGCGCTGCCCTTCGGCGACAACACGTTCGACGCCGTCGTCAACGGATTCCTGCTGCGCAACGTTGCCGATTTGCGTACCGCGCTGGCCGAAATGGCCCGCGTCACCCGGCCGGGGGGGCACGTGGTCTGTCTGGAGATTACGAACCCCACCCTTCCCCTCTTCCGCGAGCTTTTCCGCTTCTACTTTCACCACCTGGTGCCGCGCATCGGCGGCTTCATCAGTGGCCGGCCGGAGGCATACCACTATGCAATCGGTAGACCGCTTCGTGACGCCGGACGAGCTGGCCCGCCTGTTGGCCGATGTGGGCCTGCGCGAGGTGCGCTACCGCCGCTTTGGCCTGGGCACGGTGACGCTGCACGCGGGGGTCAAGCCATGAGGAGGCTGGTGGTGGGGATTTCGGGAGCCAGCGGGGCCATCTACGGCATTCGGTTGCTGGAGACCTTGCGCCAGGACCCGGACGTGGAGACGCACCTGGTCGTCAGCCCGGCTGCGCGTCTCACCATCGCCAGCGAGACCGACCGGCGACTCTCCGACGTGGAAGCGTTGGCCGATGCCGTCTACAGCTATCAGAACGTGGGGGCGGCCATCGCCAGCGGCTCGCTGGCCACAGCCGGCATGGTCGTCGTTCCCTGTAGCGTGAAGACCCTCTCGGCCATTGCCAACAGCTATGCCGGCGACCTGCTCACCCGCGCCGCCGACGTGACGCTGAAAGAGGGGCGACCGCTGCTCCTCGTCTTTCGCGAGACGCCGCTGCACGCGGGACACATCCGTTTGATGGCGTTGGCGGCCGGATCCGGGGCGACGCTCTTTCCGCCCGTGCCGGCCTTCTACGGCCGGCCCCAGACGGTGGATGACATTGTCAACGAGACGGTAGGGCGGGTTTTGCGTCGCATGGGCTTCGACAACGATCTCTACACGCGTTGGTTGGGGTTGAAGCCGTAGGGTACGTTGTAGAGGGCGCAGCATCCCTACATCACACTTTCTTTGTTA
>JAADHH010000002.1 GCA_013151955.1 Chloroflexota bacterium | reverse complement strand
AGGCGATCAGCAGTCCCTCCCAGCGGCCGAGCGGGCCGGGGCGAGCGATGGCCTCGAAGGCCCCGTCGGCGCGGATGAACAACCCGGCCAGCCCGGCCAGAGCGGGAATGAGCACCAGCACTAGCGGCCAGGGCACGCCCGGGCGGGGGTGCAGGGCTTTGAAGGATTCGCCCCCCAGCCCGCTCCACCCCGCCCCGCTATCACTGGCCGGTGCTTGCCGTCCCATCTCCTACTCCTTCCCGGCGTAAACCACGCGGGTCATCCGTCAGACCCAGCAAGTACTCAACAGTGGTGTCCAGGGCCAGGGCCAAGCGACCCAGGGTCACGCCGGCCACATTTGGCCGGGCGTTTGCCTCCAGCCGCCAGACATGCCGGACACTCACACCGGCCCTGCGCGCTACCACCTGTGCTCGAAGACCCCTTTCCTGCCGCAGGGCCTTCAGTCGTTGTCCGTCAAATACCGGTGTATGCTTGTTCTCCATTACGTCTCCTTTCTTGCTCAAGGCGTTACTTTCCCGTTTCCTATCCGAAAGTCCGGTGCCGGATTGAACACCAGTTGACTGAAATGACGATCTGCCAAACGCGAATAGAGCCGGCCGGGTAGCTCCTCTGGACGCAGATTTGTAATCACCACCGTGGGCGCACATTCCCGATAGCGATAGTCTAGCACCAAGAAGAGGACCTCTTCCGCCCACTCGGTTGAGGCATGGGCGCCCAGGTCGTCCAAAATGAGCACATCCACCTCCCGCGCGGCCTGAATCAACGCCCCGTATTCATCGGGGCCATCAGATCGAGACTTCCGCACTTGCTGGCGCAGACTCTCCAGAAAATCGGGCACGGTAAGAAAAAGCACTGGCACCTGATTCTTCTCCACCAGTTGATTGGCGATCGCTGCGGCCAGGTGCGATTTGCCGTTGCCCTTCGGTCCGTAGATGACCAGCCAGCCGCGCGGTCGGGCTGCAAATTGCACTGCCGCGTTGAAGGCTGCCCTCGTAGCGGAGGCATGGCCGGCGGTGCTGAAGCTTGCGAAATTTTGTTCCAAGGCCCGGCTGCGGCGCGATGAATAGCGATCGAAGCGCGAGACCCGGCGCCTAGCGACTGCGCCACATGCCCGACACGGCAGTAACTTCCCGAAGCGGGGGTCGCCTGGGCTAACATCAATACTTACCCATCCGGCACCCTTGCAAACCGGGCAAACCGCCTCTGTTTCCGGCCTCTCAGCCGTCGTCGGAACCGAGCACTTCACCGACGTCAAGGGGGGGGACGGCCTCTCCCCGTTTTTGGGCGTCGGCCAATTCCTCTGCCGTCCACCCTGAATGCTTTCGAGTAGTTTTCTTGCGTTTTCGCCGATGAGTACCGGCTTGTTGTTTTGTCCGTTCATGTTCCGTTTTTCCTCCGATGGTGGGGTTTGGGGTCTGGCTGTTCTTGAGCACGCCGGCGACGTAGTCGAGCCGTCGCACACTGGCCATGGCCGCCTTGCGGAAGGCACGCTCCCATTGCGCCCGGTCCGGGTAGTGTTGCACCAGGCGCTCTAGTTCTTGCCACAATAACGGTGTGACCGGGCCAAGTTCTTGCTGGTGCAGCTGTACCACGCGATCAAGGACAGACGGTGTGCCTGCGCGTGGCGTGACGGGTGGTGCGTCCACTGCGGATGCTGGCGGAGAGCTGTTCCCGGCGGTGGAGAAATCCTCGGTCCGGTGCATTGCCCCGGCGGTGGGGGCGGAGCTTCCGGTGGCGGGAAGCGCAGTATCCTCGGCGGTGGCGGTGACCGTAGCGCGAGGGGGCTGGGACAGAGCAATGCGGGCACAGTATGCGAACTGACGGATGGGTGGGGCGTCCGCCGGCCGTTCGTCAAATGCCCGGTCAATGGCTGCAATTATCTCGGCTTGACTGTATTGTTTGTCCTGCAATTCGGCCAGACGCTTGCGGTCATGCGCTGTGGCACGGTACGAGCGTGTGCCCTTCCGGGCTGCGAAGTGGGTCAGCAGGGCCTGCTGGTCAAAATTTTCGCGCGCCGGTACAACATCATCTACAACAGGATTATATCTTCTATGACTCGCCGCAAATTTGTTTGGCGTTGCGGCGGTCACCGCCTCAAAATTTGAGGCGGTCGATGGCGAGCCCGGTCGGGGGTGGTAGGTGTTGAATTTGTCGATATGCGTGGCCGGCAGGATGAAGTAGAGGTTTCGAACCCGGCTGCCGCGCTGGATGGTGCGCTTCTCAATGAGCCCGCGCTGAACGAGAGACTTCGCGTACTTCGCGACCGTGTTCTCGGCCAGGCCGGTGAGCCGCATCAGTTCGGCGTGGGCCAGGCTACAGCACAGGTAGCCCGCATCCTGCGCACCGAGCAATCCCTTGCGCCGGAATTCCTCAATGACTGGCCGGGCCGCGCCACCGTCAGCCATGTCGCGCCCAAGAGGTCTGGCGTGGAGCGCTAAGGCGAGGAGAATCTTCAGTTCATTGCCGTGCAGGTCGGCCAACAGACCGGAAGTGGCCAGCTCTCCATAGACCTGCACAAATATCTTTTCGTTTGGTTCCCACTTGCCCGACCTTAGATTGAGTGCCTGAGTACGAACGACCTCGATAGGTGTAGACATACAAAAAACCTCCGTATTCCGGCTATCGCATAGCCTTCGTACGGAGGTCTCTGGTTGCCAAATTGGGCAAAGTATGCTATCATGGGAGGCAGAACTACAACAGCAGTAGCCTACCTATCGCTGTTCTGATGTACCGTCTGTTGATTGTCGGGAGGCAAGAGACGGATATTGTCACTGCGGGAGCGACGGGAATGGTGTTCTACGGAAGTAAATTCCGTGGAACAGGCCATTCTGCTGTCATCCACGCTGGAAGTTACCCCGCATTATAGCATAATTTCCCAAATCAGGCAAATCGCCGGCGGTCACTGCCACTTGCCGGCTGTATAGCAAGTAGTAGGGTTTCGTAGCCCGATACCAATCTTGGTATCGGGCTTTTTTGTGTTGGTCAACTTTTTCATGACAAAGGAGGTTTTCAGGTGATTGTTCGGACGAAAAATAGAACGACGGTTCCACCGGCACTGAACCTATATACACCGGCGGAGGCGGCAGCCATTTTGAACGTGAGTTTGCGCACACTGCAAAAATGGCTGGCGATGGGAGATATCCCCTTCACCCGGCTAGGGCCGGGGGCTAGATTGATCCGTATCCGCGCCGACGACTTGATGAAGTTCGTCGAGCGGGGGACACAACGTAAGCCGTAGCGCTGAGTAACAAAGAGGAGGGCTGTAATATGTCCACAAAAACGGAAAATATGCTCACACTGGAGGCAATCCACAGTTCCGCCTACACAGAAGTGGTGCGTCCACGACGGGCTTTCTTTGTATCGCGCTACTTCCTGGAACGGTGGCTACCCCTGCTGGGGACGAATGCGGCCTGGGTGGTCGTCTGCCTCCGCCAGCTGGCCTATTGGAACGATCGCCAGGATTGGTGGAAGGGCTCGTACGATGCGCTGGCCGGTTATGTCGGCCTGGCGCGGGCGACCACATTCAACGCCCTGTCCGCCGATTTCGTGGCCTGCTTCGTCACGCGGGAGGGAGGCGCGCGTCACGGCGACGTGTGCGAACCCAATCGTTACCGGGTGCAGATGGACGATCCGCTCGTGCCGGCGGACGCGCGGCGCTTGCGCGAATTGCTGACCCAATACCGCGAGGATCACCCTACGTTGCCGGCGGTGGACCAGGCGCAGGGGGCCTTGCAGGCTTGCCTGGCGACGGAACGCACCACTCTGCTGGCGACGGAAGGTCCTGGCCAGATTGATAGCCCACAATCCGTACAAACAGTTACGCAGATTGTGAGCGACGTGTTTCTGAAAGGGGTGCTGATTGCTGCGGCGGAGCAGCACCTGATTGTGGAACAATGCCAGGCCCTGTACCAGCACCTGGTCGTTCCGGGATACGCCGTGCGCGTGTCGCACTATCTGCGCGGACAGTGGGCGCGGCTGCTGAAGCCGGTCGGTTTGTGGACGCTGCTCTATCTACGAAGTAAGTGCTACTGGAAACGGGAAACGGATGAGGTGCGCGATCGCTGCACCGTGTCGGACTTGCGTATGCTGGCGGAGGTGTTGGGTTGCCATATTCGCACGGTTGAACGGGCGTTGAAGAGGCTGGCGGAGCAGGGGTTCATCCACGAACGACAGCGCCGGCGGACGGGCCAAGGCCGGCGAAAAGGGCTGGAGGTGCAATTCAACGTGCAAATGTGGGACCCGGTCGCGGCGGACGATTGGGCGCGCTATCAAGAGCTGCTGGCGCAGGAGGCGACCGGTGCGGGCATGACCTCCTCTGCAGCGATCGAGGAGGAACTGGCGGGGACAAAATTGAACTACGAGGCCGGTCAAAGCGTGACAAATTTGAACGACGACGTGACAAAATTGAACTACGGGGCAGAGCAAACCGTGACAAATTTGAACGACGGTGTGACAAAATTGAACTACGGGGCAGAGCAAACTGTGACAAATTTGAACGGTATAAAGGACTATAAGGAATCCTTTGAGTACCCAAAGATAAAAGACCAAAAGCAAAAGACTCCGGTGCCTGCCCCCGGCAAAGTTGGCAAGGCCGGCCGCATTGCTGCTGCTGTTGCTCTGTCAGACGTCCTGGACGTCTTGCGCATCGTCGG
>JAADHH010000034.1 GCA_013151955.1 Chloroflexota bacterium | reverse complement strand
TGAGAAGATACCCAAATTCTTTACAAACGAGTCAAGATTCTGAACACAGATTCTCACGGATGAACACGGATAAAGCTTTTTTGATCTGTGCAAATCTGTGTCCCATCAACTTGTCGGTTTGAGGCGAAGCTTCGTTAGACGGTTACAGATATTTTTGCTCAAATCACAAAGAGTCCATTGAAAAGGTGCGAAATTCTATTCGTGTTCCTTTCCATCGGTGAGTCGACAAAGGAGGTTGCGGGTACACCATGCGAAAGTGCAAAGATAATGGCAACTACGCGCCAAACATGACGACGGAAGCATTGGCGATGTTGATGAATGGCTGCGGGTAGAGACCAATGGCCAGCACAATAACCAGCGAAGTGACCAGCGCCACGACCAGGGAACCGGGCAAGCGTATTTCCTGGTCGTCGTTGGGCTTGACAAAGAACATCCACCGCACAATGTTGATGTAGTAATAGGTGGCAACGACCGCGTTGGCCACGGCGATGAGGGCCAGTGCATAGAACTGCCCCTTGATTGCTGCGCCAAAGACCAGCAGCTTGCCGATGAAGCCGGCTGTGCCCGGTATGCCGGCCAGAGATAGCAAGAACATCACGATCAGGCCGGCGATGGCTGGCGCTCTTTTGGCCAGTCCCGCGTAGTCCTCCAGGTTGACGGAGCCGGTGGCCTCTTCGTAGACAATCACAGCAGCGAAGATTCCGATGTTGGTGAAGACATATCCGAGGATGTAGACCATCAACCCACCCAGGGCCAAGTCTACGCCCGACTGAATGGCTACGAGGCCAATCAGCATATAGCCGGCATGGGCAATGCTCGAGTAGGCCAACAAGCGCTTCATGTTCTTCTGCATCAGGGCGGTCAAGTTGCCAAGAGTCATCGTCAAGATCGAGAGACCGGCCAGCATGGGCACCCAGTTGATCTGGTAGGCCGGCAAGGCGGTCAGCAATACGCGGGCCAGGATAGCCAGTCCCACAGCCTTCGGCCCCACGGAGAGGAAGGCAGTTACCGGAGTTGGTGCGCCTTCGTACGCATCGGGTGACCATTGGTGGAAGGGGACGAGGGCGATTTTGAACCCAAATCCGACGGTGATGAGAGCCAGGGCCGGCAGGGTCAGCGCCCCGATGCTGCCCAGGGCGATGTCACTTTTTCCCAGCACGGCGGCGATTTCCGTCAGATTGGTGCTGCCGGTGGCACCGTAGAAGAGGGACATACCAAAGAGCATCACAGCCGAGGCCACGGCCCCGTACAGGAAATATTTGATGGAGGCTTCGTTGGAGAGGGGGTCTCCACGCATCCAGCCGACGAGGATGTATGATGTGATGCTCAAGAGCTCGAAAGAGAGGTAGAGCAAGATCAAGTCGGTTGAGCTGACCACGAGCATCATGGCCAGTGTAACAAAGATAAGCAGGCTGTAGAATTCTCCCACATAGCGGGCGCGCCCTTCCAGGTAGGAGATTGTGAGCATAGTTACCAGGATGCCGACGAGCAGGGAAACCCCCTTGAAAAAGCTGGACATCGGGTCGATCACGTACATCGTACCGAGGACGGTACGCGAATCGCCAAAGGTAACAGCCACGGCGACCAGGGCGATCCCCATGCCAATCAGGGTCAGAATCGGCACAGCCTTGCGTTTGGCTTCGTCACCCAGCAGGTCAAGAGCCAGGATGAGCAGGCCGGCAACGGTTAAGATCAGTTCGGGTGCAAAAGCAGCCAGGTCCCATGCAGAAAATGGCACAACAACCTCCTTAGATTTTGGATTGGCGATCTACGATTTTGGATGGAAGGTCGGTCTCCAATCCCAATCGAAGCGTGAAACGTGTTGCGTAATGCGTATTGTGTGAAACGTGATGCCGTGTTGCGTCTTTACGTTTCACGTCGCCACGTTTCACGCATTACGCATTGTTTCGATTTGTCATTCATCGTTCCGCATTCATCATTTCAGGTTCGCTCGACACGCCACGTTCTTCTTCATCAGCCTATCATCCGCAGGACGGCGACAACGCCGCTGTTGATCAAGTTCAGGATGGGAGCCGGGTACACACCGATGGCCAACGTAATGATCATGAGCGGGGCCAGGCTGATCAGTTCATAGCGACGCAGGTCGGGCATGTCCCGCCAGCGTTCGTTGACCGGTCCCAGGAAAATCATCTGGATGACCTTCCACAAGAAGAAGGCGGCTGTAATCACAATGCCGAGGACACCGAAGGCGGCGATGTAGGGTATGATGGCAAAGGCTCCCCGGAAGACCAGGAATTCGGAAACGAACCCGGCCAGGCCCGGCAAGCCCAGCGAGGCCATAGACATGAAGGCAACCACGCCGTAGTAGGCCGGCAAGATGGCTCCCAGTCCGCCAAACGCGCTCAGGTCATAGGTGTGGGAGCGATGGTAGAGCATACCGGCCAGGAAGAAGAGCCCGCCGGTGATGATGCCGTGGTTGAACATCTGCAAGACTGCGCCGTTCAAGGCCGTGGCCCGGTCCACGAGTACCGTCCCGCTTGTGCCGGTCGCGTAGGCCGCGGCGGCGATGCCCAGTATGACGTAGCCCATGTGATTGACCGAAGAGTAGGCGATCATCCGTTTCAGGTTCGATTGGGCCAGGGAGACCAGTGCGCCATAGATAATGCTGATGATGGCCAGGATGGCAATCGGTATGGCATAGTAATGAAATATTTTCGGGAAGATGGGCAACAGGATGCGGATGAACCCGAAGGTTCCCAGTTTCAGCAGAACGCCGGCCAGCATGACACTACCGGCTGTTGGGGCCTCTACGTGTGCATCGGGCAGCCAGGTGTGGAAGGGCCACGACGGAACTTTGATGGCCAGGGCGATGAATATCGCCCAGAAGGCGAGCGACTGCAAGGCGAAATTGCCACCAAACAACTCCTTGCCGGGCAAAGCGACCAGACTGAAGGTGCCGGTTGTGAAGTAGATGCCTAACATGGCCAGCAACATCAAGACGGAGCCGGCCAGCGTGTAGATGAAGAACTTGATTGCTGCGTATTCCCGCCGTTCATGGCCCCAGATACCGATGATGAAGTACATCGGAACCAATTCGATTTCCCAGAAAACGTAGAAGAGGAAGAAATCGAGCGAGACGAACACACCCATCAACCCCGTCTCCAGCAACAGGAAGAAGAGGAAGTACTCCTTCACGCGCTCCTTGACAACGTGGGAGGAGTAGTAGATAGAGAGTGTGCTGAGGAGTGTGGTCAGGAAGATGAGCGGCAGGTTGATTCCGTCCACGCCAAGCCGGTAGTAGACGTCAAGTCCTGGGATCCAGAGCTTTTCCTCGGTGACCACCAGTCCTGCAGCCGGATTGTAGGTGGCCCAGAGGTAGATGCTCAAAGCGAGCGGAATCAGGCTGACAATGATTGCCCAGCGTTTGATCAAAGTTTCGTCCTCTTTGTGCATAAAGAGGATAGGAATCCCACCGGCAATGAGTGGGAAGAACGTGATGATCGACAAGATGTACGGTATGTTCACGTTTTGATGGCCTCCTTTGTTGATCCTAGCGCATCAGGAATACGCCAAACAGGGCCAGGGCACTGGCCATGGCCACGACCAGATAGTTTTGAACCCGACCCGTTTGAATGCGCCGTGTAATATCGCCCCATCGGTGGGTAAAGATACCAATAAAATTCACTGTGCCGTCTATCACATGGGTGTCGAACAGCCGGTTGGCCGTGGCAAAGATCGCTGTGCCTTTACCGGCCCAATCTACGATGGGGTCAATCACCCAGCTATCGTCAAACTTGTAGCAGAGCGACGCAAAGGCGATTGTGCCACGCACCACGGTGGCGCTGTAGAATTCGTCCACGTAGTATTTGTTGCGCAGCACTCTCCAGATTGGCCCCAGCGGGCGCGCCAGCGGGTCCGGCGCACCGGCGGGGTGGTCTTTATAGAGTGCCCAGCCGGCACCCAAACCGAGCAACGCCAACAGGGTGGACAACCCCCCGACCAGGAAGTTGAAGGGCACGGCTTCGAATTCCAGATGAGCGGCGGCGAATACCTCGCCGATGAAGTGGTGCAGCCAGCCATTTCCGATGAGCGGGAAGTTCTCCGGCACGTTCATGAAGCCAAGCACCAGGGTGAACGCAGCCAGCGCGATCAGTGGCGCGGTCATGCTGGCCGGGGATTCGTGGGTGTGTTCGGCTGCGGCGGTGCGTGGCTTGCCCCAAAAGACCAGCCCGATCTGCCGGCCCATGTAGAAGGCGGTGAGCACGGCCCCCAATGTGCCCATCAACCAGACGAAGAAGGGGAGCGAGGCGACGCCCTTGTGCATGAACTGGCCAAACGCCTCGGCCAGGATTTCGTCCTTGCTCCAGAAACCGGAAAGGGGCGCGACGCCGGCCAGGGCCAGCGTGCCTATGATGTAGGTCCAGAAGGTGGCCGGCATTTTTGTGCGCAGACCGCCCATGTTCATCATATCGTTGGCGTCGAAGTGTTCTTCGTGTTCGCCGGGGTGTTCTCCATTTGCTTCGGCAGCCGCGTGGTGTCCGTGTTCCACGCTGTGGATGACCGAGCCGGACCCCAGGAAGAGCAGCGCTTTGAAGAAAGCGTGGGTGATCAGGTGGAAGACGCCGGCGACGAATCCGCCGATGCCCAGGGCCATCATCATGTAGCCAAGCTGGCTGATGGTGGAATAGGCCAGCACGCGTTTGATGTCGTCTTGGGCGATGGCGATGGTGGCGGCCGCGAAGGCGGTGAATGCGCCGATGAAGCCGACGGCGACGAGCGCGCTCGAACCCTCTACGGCGGCGAAGATGGGCAGTGTGCGGGCCACGACGTAGACGCCGGCAGCGACCATCGTGGCGGCGTGGATGAGAGCCGACACGGGGGTGGGGCCTTCCATGGCATCGGGCAGCCAAACGTGCAACGGGAACTGTGCGCTCTTGCCGACCGCACCGCCAAAGATCAGCAGGGCGATGATCACGGCAACCGGCTGTGTCCCCAGCGGACCGAGGGAGACGGTGGTCTGGGCCAGTTTTTCCATCACCTCCGGCCGGAAGATATCCTTGAAGGTAAGCGTACCGGTCTGGCCGTAGAGGTAGGCCATGCCCAGGAAAAGGAGCACGTCACCGATGCGGGTGGTCATGAAGGCTTTTTTGGCCGCGTTCATCGCCGAGGGCTTTTCGAACCAGAAGCCGATCAGCAGGTAGGAACAGAGCCCCATGACTTCCCAGGAGATGAAGGCCAGCAACAAGTTGTCGGCGACGACCAGCCCCAACATGCCCGCTGTAAACAGGGAGACGTAGGCGAAGAAGCGGGAGTAGCGCGGGTCCCCCTGCATGTACCCTTGTGAGTAGACGAAGATCATCGTGCAGACGAAGGGTACCATGAAGAGCATGATTGCCGTGAAGGGGTCCACCATCACGCCGAGGTGGAGGATTTTGTCCCCGGCGGGCATCCACGCCAGCGGCAGGTCTACCAGTTCAAAGTGTGGTGTAGTAACTACCCGAAAGACGACGGCCCAACTGATCAGCCAGGAGAGTCCTATTGCGCCGATGGCAATATTGGAACTGAGCCTTTTGTTCGGATTTGCAAATAGGACAATCGCAAAGAATGATAGCAACGGCAACGCTGGAATGAGCCATAATAATTGAAACATAGGCGACCTCGTTCTTAAGTGAGCCTGCGGACTTCTGCAAGACGGGATACGTCCGGCAAGTTTTGGGTTTTGGGCTACGGGTTCCGGGTGTTACTCCGTGCTGCTTTTTCCTCCGGCCTCACCACTTCATCAAATGTACGTCTTCTATGTTCACCGTATCGCGGCTGCGGAAGATGGCCAGGATCAGGGCCAGGCCGACCGCCGCTTCGGCCGCGGCCACGGTGATGGAAACGATGACAAATACCTGCCCGGTCAAAGCTTGAGGCGTGATGTACCGCCAGAAAGCAACCAGGTTGATATTCACGGCATTGAGCATCACCTCGATGCCCATAAGAATGCCGATTGCATTGCGCCGCGACAGGGCGCCGAACAGACCGATGCAAAATAGTGCGCTGGCGACGATCAGGTACCAGGACAAAGGTATGTCAGGCATGTCTTTGTTCTCCTCACAGACGTGTTGCGTGTTGTGATATGCGCTACGTTTCTCGTTTTCCGCATCAGTCCCGTGCAATGACGATGGCGCCCACCAGGGCAACGAGCAGCAGGATTGATGTCACTTCGAAGGGCAATAGGTATTGGGTCATGAACCCGCGACCGAGCAGGAAGATATTGTCTCCTGTCACCCGTTGCAAATTCACCGGCCAATCTGTGCGTATGGCCAAGGCCCATAGGCCTGCAAACAGGAAGGCGGAAACAGCCGCTACGAACATCCACTGATCGTTGAAGCGGGAGAGACCTTCCATCGGTTGCATCACCCGTGGTGTGAGCATAATGGCAAAAAGGATGAGGACGGCAATACCTCCGGCGTAGATCAGTAGTTGGATGGCGGCCAGGAAGCCGGCCTCTAATAGGATGTAGAGTGCGGCCACGCCTACGAATGCAGCAACCATCCATAGCGCAGCCACAAAGACCGTGCGCGATGTCACCATCGCCAATGCCGACCCCAACGTTATCGCACTGATCAGGATAAAAGCAACTTGCGTGATACTCATGATGGCCTCTTTTGGATGCTAATTTTCAGTAGCCAGTAGCCGGTAGGGAGTAGGGCAGTAGGGAGCACGCTCCACACCCCACGCTCTACGCTCCACTGACGGCCGCGGCTGCGCGCGCGGTTGGTCGCCGGTATAGCAGGAGCACAACAATCGCCAGAATGATGTTCCCCACAGCATAGGCTGCCACTTGTACCAACGGATGCGTGGTGTTGGGTGGGACCAAGAAGATCACAATGCCCGACATGAAGATGTTCAACAATGCCACCGGCACACAGAACTTCCAGGCGAAGCCTTGCAATTGGTCAACCCGCAAGCGCGGCAATGTGCCCCGAAACCACATCAAAACAAAGATGATCACATAAATCTTGAGCAGGAACCAGATGTAGGATGGCAGGACCGGCCCCCTCCATCCGCCAAGGAAGACCGTTGTACCCACCGCCGCCATCACGATGACACTTACATACTCGGACATCATGAACATGGCGAATTTCATGCCGCTGTATTCGGTGTGATAGCCGGCGACGATCTCTGATTCTGCTTCTGGGATGTCGAAGGGGGTTCGGTTTAGTTCGGCTATGGAGCTGATGAAATAGATGATGAAAGCTACCGGTTGCAGGATGATGAAGGGCACCGCTTGCTTGCTGACGATTTGGCCCATGGCCAGTGATCCGGTGATCATCAGCACGCCCATCAGGGAGAGGATCATCGGCACTTCATAGCTGACCATCTGGGCCACGGCACGCATGGCCCCGATGAGCGAGAACTTGTTTCGGGACGACCAACCGGCCATCAGCAGACCCAGTGTGCCCAACGATGAGATCGCCACGGCATACAAGATGCCGATGTTCAGGTCGGCAGCGATCATGCCCTTGCCAAAAGGTATCACAGCAAAGGCCATCAGCGGGGGGGCTACAACCAGAACCGGCGCGATGTTGTATGCGGCACGATGCGCCACCGTGGGGGTGATGTCTTCTTTGGTCATCATTTTGATCGCGTCTGCGACCGGTTGCAACAATCCCAAAGGGCCTACACGGTTCGGGCCGATGCGGTCCTGCATACGGGCGATAATCTTGCGCTCCAGGTAGGTCAAGAACATGAAGGTAATCAATACAAAGACCGCAATCGTAGCCACAGACACAATCATCAGGATCAGTTGTACGGCCCAGGCGGGAAAGTGTTGGCCTAGGAATTGTGCGGTAATTGCCACAATGCGTGGGCCAATATCATAGATGAATTGCATAGCTACTTACTCCCTTACACCCACTCCAAAGCGCCTTTTCGCCAGGCGTATAGGAGCCCGGCCAATAGGATGGCAACAAAGATCGACATTTCGAACAGGGCAAACACCCCCAACCGGTTATAGGCCACTGCCCAGGGATAGAGGAAAGCAGTCTCTACATCGAAAATAACGAAGACGAGCGCATAGATGTAATATTGAACCTTGAATTGCACCCATGCCTCGCCTACGGTTTCAATGCCACATTCATAGATTTCTGATTTTACGGGATTGGGTTTGTGGGGTCTGATGACCCACGCTGTGGCCAGGGCACCGATGGGAACGAGTCCGGCCACAACCATGAAAACGGCCAAGATAGCATAATTTGCGAGCAAGCTGCTTCCCTCCTTACGTTGAACGCGGCTGCTACTCAGGCTGACGATTAGAATCGTGGCGACGCTCGCACACTTGACCTTTGCAGGCTGAAATCCAGTCGTCAAAGGGCGATTTGGCAAATGCCGGTACGGTTTCGCCTATCGAGCCGGTGACCCGAGCAACTACCGTTTGCGCTTTTCTGTTGGGGACCAACGCCGCCTTGCACTTTTACTCACAACTGGCTGGTATTCTATCACAAGTGGCACAGAAATGCAAACTCATTTATTGCCCGGTAGTGTATCGCTTTCGGTGGCAAAAGGTTGCCAACTTTCTAAAAGTGGGCAACCTTTCACCTACTTTCCACCAGATTGTATACACAACCTCTTGCCCGGGAGGGAGAGCCGTTACTTCATGACGAGCGGCAGAAATAGCCGGCTGACTGGCGTCGCCGAGGGGGGAGGAATGGTTCCCACGACGGTCGGCGTGGGTGTTGAAGTCGCGGCACCCACGACGGTCATCAGCCCATCTTCGTGCGTTACCGGTTGGGGCGTGGCCTTGGTATCGGTCAATTTGACGCCGGAGAGTTGCAGGGCCGTCGAACCGGGAGCATTGGCCGTGAGGGTCAGCACGGTAAGAGAGCCGCTCCCGTTGGCTCCGCCGAAACCATCCGGGCTGAAGCTGATTCCACCAAAGATTACCGAGCTGGTAATGGGGCTGGTATCGGTGTAAAGGGGCCCGAGCGGAATCGTCTGCCGCCCCGTCGAGCCGAGGAAGGAATCCAACATCGCGCCGGTTACAGTCAGCACGTTTCGATTGTACGATAAGGCGAATTCAAACCCGCCCAGGTCGCTGCTATTCTGGATGGCGACCGCAGTTGTAAACGTGTCGCCGGTGCCGACTGTGCGGGAGGCCGGTTCGATTTTCACGATGGGGTTTTGCCTTGCACGATGGGAAGCGACGGTGGCCTGCCCAAAAGCATTCTCAACCGGTATAGCCGCTACGACCACCTGCAAGAGGAGAACGGTAACGGCAAAACCGGCCAACAGCGCGATTGCGAGAGACTGATAGCGGCGAAACATGAGCAAACTCCTCATAGAAAAAGGGAAAGATCCCCTACGCTTCAAACTATCCCTCATTTTAACACATAATGCCCCAACGGACAATTGCACGTTTGCGTGGGTGTATTTCAATTTGGGGGTGAGAATCGCTTTGACGCAAAGACGCAAAGATGAAAATCACGGAGCGACAGATTACGCATTGAGCCGAGAAGTTCAACTTCTCTGAGAAGTTGAACTTCTAAGCGTTGACGACCCTGTTTCAAACCGCTAGCCCCAGCACCTTCACCAACTCGCGCAGAAAGAGCTCGGCATCCGTGACCAGCCCCACGGCCTGAAACGTACCCCGGTCGGCCAACTTGGTGACGACTGCCGGATTGATGTCCACGATGACTGTCTTGACTTCCGCCGGCAGCAAATTGCCCGTGGCTATCGAATGGAGCATGGTAGAAATCATGATGGCCAGTCCGACGCCTTGCACCCCTTCTCGCATCTGTTGTTGCGCCAGGGCCGTGTCGGTGATCACCTCCGGCAGGGGGCCATCGTCACGAATGGAGCCGGCGAGGACAACCTCGATGCCGGCGCGGAGGGCCTCGTACATGATCCCGCTGCGCAGTTCGCCCGTTTCCACCAACGCGTAAATGGAGCCGGCGCGGCGCACAGCGTTGATCGCCTGCATGTGATTCCGGTGGCCACCCTCGACCGGCATCCCACTGGCCAGATTGATGCCCAGCGATGTGCCAAACAGGGCCGCTTCGATGTCGTGGACGGCGATGGCATTCCCGCCGAAGAGGACGTGCAGGAACCCCTCACGGATCAGGGCAGCCAAGTGGAGGGCGGCGCCACTGTGTACAATGGCCGGCCCGGCAACAAAAAGAATCTTTTCGCCCTGGTCACGCACGGCTTGCATCTCGCGCGCAATATCGGCAATGGCCAGCTTCTTGGGCTTCTCCGAGGAAACGGCACTCATCATGAAACTGAAGGCATCGCTCGTGCGTGCGCGCGCCAGAGGGATGACCCGGATGCCGGCATGTCCCACGGCAATCGCATCGCCTGCGCGTACCTGGGCCATGGGCCGGAGAACGGCCCGGCCGGCTTCCCGATCGACGACAATGACCAGGTCCATTTCCGTGCCCGCTACGTCCGTCCAGCGGCCATTCAAACGCACTTGTGTGGGTAGGTTTGTGCTCGAATAAAAGTCGTCGGGCAGTGCGCCGTCACGGGGGGCCGGACGTGTTTGTACATCCCCTTCGGAAACCAACTCGGCTCCATATTTTTGCAGGGCGGCGACGATATTCTGCAACTGATTGTCTTGCGCGGCAAAGACGTGCATACGAGCAAAGCTCGTTTCATCTTTGTGGCGGCCAACCCGGATTTCGCTGACCTCAAACTCCCCACCCAAATCCATGATCGTATCGAATACACGTGGCAGCACCCACGAGTCGATGATGTGACCGCGCAGGGTGATTTCCTCGCCGTAAGGATGACTCTTCATAATGGCGATCTCCTAACCCGAACCGTATCAAGAAGTTCAACAAGAAGTTCAACTTCTCCGAGAAGTTGAACTTCTTCTTCTTCTTCTTCTTCTTCTTCTTCTCATGGGCCTATTCTTCTTCCCCGGACCCGGTGAGCAATGCCAAACGCAGCCTTTCACTGGCCAGCATCGCCGGCCCCGGACCCTCCATCGTGGCCTGCCCGGCCTCCAGCAAATATGCGCGGCGGGCCAAGTTCAGCAAACGGCGGACGTGTTGGCCGGTCACCAAGATGGTCAGCCCCCCGTCGTTGATTCCCTGCATCGCCTCGCAAAAGCGGGTCATCACGCGTCGTTCCAGCCCACGCAGGGGATCATCTAGCAGGAGAACGTGGGGGCGGGCCATCAGCCCCCGGGCAATGGCCAACGTTTGTTGCTGGCCTCCGCTCAGGTTGCCGGCAAGCTCCCCGGCCCGTTCTTCGAGAACCGGAAAAACGGCGTGTACCATCTCTAAGCTTTCCGCAAAGGTCTCCCGCGCCCGGTGGGTATAGGCCCCCAGTTCCAAATTCTCGCGGACCGTCATTTGGGGGAATAGCCGCCGTCCCTCTGGAATGGAAATCAGGCCGCGCGCCACACGCTCGTGAGGGGGCAGGCTGTCGATGCGCTCTCCCCGCAACCAGACTTCCCCCCGAGCCGGACGAATCAGGCCCTGAATCGTGCGCAGGGTCGTGGTCTTTCCCGCGCCGTTCGGCCCCACCAGCGCTACGAATTCTCCTTCGTGGACGTGCAGAGACAAGTCTCGGACCACCACTACATCCCCGTAAGCGATCATCAAGTGTCGCACTTCCAGGATGTGTGGCCGGTCCGTGCGATGTCCGAGCGCGGAATATCCGGGAGGGCAAACCAGATCGTTCGAGACTGGGACCGGCTTCAATGTGATAGACGCCTTTCCAATAGGACGAACGCGCTTCCCCCCACCAGCACCGGCCCGTAGGCGACTACGTACAACACCAGGGCTACACTCAAGGCCACAGGTTTGGCCACGGCAAATGGGGCCAGACCCAGGACGGTGAGATAATGAAACACACCAATCTTCCCCGGTGACGAAGGGATGGCCGTTCCTAACATCAGGATCAAAAGTAGGAAAAGGGCCGCTTTCCAGGAAAGTTCCAGGCCAAGGCTCTGGAACACAAGATAATTGGTCCAAACGGATGTGGTCCACACCACTATGGACCAGAAGCATACCTCGACCAGGACCTTCCCTTGCCGGAGGGCGAGGAGGCCGGCCAGCGCAAGTGCCAGTTGGCGTCTGGCCGGCTCCTGAAACCGTGCGGGGAAAAACCGGATGGGCCACGCCAGCCAACGCCCGGCATAATGCTCTTGCCAGGTCAGTACAAAGAGAATAAGCAGCAAGGCCAACACGGCAAGGGACAACGTCTTTACACTCCCGTGCAGCCATTCCGGAACCGGCATCACCGACAAAAGTGCGGCGAGCAGCGCCAGAGTCATGACCAGGTCCACCGTCTTTTCCACGGCGATACTGGTCAGAACGTGTGCGCTTTGTACCTGCCCGCTTCGTCCCACGTAATAGACTCGTGTCACTTCGCCCAGGCGGCTGGGAAAGGCAAAGTTGATCATCTGGCCGGCCAGCAGTACGCCGTAAAGCCAAACCCGTCCAACGCTCTTCTGGTGCGGCCAAAAAAGCCATCGCCACCGCTCCGCCTTCGCGATTCCTGTGACCAACACGATCAGCACGGCCAGCAAGGCGGGCAGCACCTGCAGATGTCCCAGAGTCGAGAGAACTTCTCCCCAACTGACTCCGCGTGACAGCAGATAGATGCTTCCGGCGCTGACCGCTACCCCAAACCAGAGCCGCGCGTCGCGCAAAGAGCCGGCGGAAAGCAGCCCCGATGATTTTGGCGGAGCGGACAGGTCTTCGGGGCCGTCCGGGGCGACGTTGTCCGTCACGTTCACTTGGAGGGCCGCAGCGCCTGGATGTTGAGCTGCAATTTCGTTTCGTTGTTCCAGTGGTTCATCTCCAGGTGATAGGCCAAATCCACACGATCGGGCAAATGTCCATACCAGTTCCCCTGTCTGAAGGCAATGCCGTCGCGCTCTTCAGAGCTGCCCGGCACCGGCACCGAAATCTTCAAATGGTTTTTGTCTGGTCCCACGGCCCTGGGGGAGCTCACCTCGACATTCAAGCTCGCCAAGAGAGGGGTCTGGTTTCCATATCCAAAGGGGGCCAGCTTTTGTAGGTGATCGTAGAGAGCGCCGGTTGTCTTCTCGATGGGCACGACAGCATCGATGACCAGAGTCGGCAGCAACGTCTGCCCGGCCAGTGCGCTTTTGGCCAATGCTTCCAGTTGTGCTCGGAAGGCGGGCAGTTCTCGGTTTGCAATGGTGAAGCCGGCTGCCATGGCATGACCCCCATGCTGGATCAGCCGGTCTTGGCACGCATCCAGGGCGCGCGTGATGTGGAATTCGGGAATGCTGCGCGCGGACGCCCGGCTCATTTCGTCGCCCATGGCGATCACGATGGCGGGACGGTAGAATGTTTCGGCGATTTTGCTGGCGACCAACCCCATCAGGCCTTCCGGGAACCGCTCGTCGGCGACAATCAAGATATCGCCAGGCGGCTCTTCCACCAACGCAAGGGCATGTTCGACCATTTCGCGAGTCAGCTTCTGGCGTTGGCGATTGAGGTTGCTGACGTAGGAAGCCAGCCGTTCGGCCTCTTCGCGATCTGGCGTCACCAGCAAACGATAGCCGTCGAAGGGGCTGGCGATACGTCCCGTGGCGTTGATTTGTGGCGCAATGCGAAAGCCTATATCTTCTGCACTCAGCACATCCAGGTTCAGCCGGGCCAGTTGGGCCAGTTGGCGCAGCCCCGGCCGGCGCGTTTTGCGTAACTGCGCTACGCCCCGTGAGACGAGGGCACGATTTTCCCCCACCAGGGGAACCAGGTCGGCAACGGTGCCCAAGGCCACCAGGTCTAGCAAGTCATTCTCGGTCAACTCCCGTGTTTGGCGATTGAGGGGAATCTGCCGCTCTACGCGGAGCATTCCCTCTGCCACCTTGAAAGCCAGGCCCACGCCGCACAAGTCTTCAAAAGGATAGCCACAGCCGGCCTGTTTCGGATTGATCACGGCGATGGCCGGAGGGAGCGTCTTGGCCACGGTGTGGTGATCGGTGACGATAACATCCAGGCCCAGGTCCTTGGCATAGCGCAGGGCCTGATGGTCGCGGATGCCGCAGTCGACGGTGATCATCAGCGTTGCCCCTTCGCCGGCAATGCGGTCCAGCGCTTGGCGCCGGACGCCGTACCCGCCGTCGCTGCGCGAAGGGATGAAGGGCTCAACCTCTCCCCCGAGCGCCGAAAGCGTCTCCACCATCAATGCCGTGGCGGTGATTCCATCTGCGTCGTAATCGCCATAGATGACAATCTTCTCGCCTTTGCGGATGGCCTGGCGGATGCGGGTCACCGCATCCGACATACCGCGCAAACGGAAGGGAGAGCCTGATTCGTCGCGGGCAAAGAATTGATCTGCCACCTGCCGGTCTGTTATTCCTCGATTATACAGGATTTGCACCAGCACGGGGTCCAGCTCTGCAAAGCTTTCCAGCGCCGAAGGGGGCGCCGGAGCAGCAAACTGCCATTCTCGATGATTCTGTGATTCCAATTAGAACTCTCCAATTCACCGTCGCGGATGTCGCTCGTCAGATGTCAGACGGCCGCTGGTTGCGCGTGTTGCGTTCGCACGTTTTCACGTTTCACGGCCCCTACTTCCTACTTTCCTACTCCTGACCCCTTACTGCGTTCATCATTCTGCATTCATCGTTTCAGAGTCGCTTCCCGCTGGGCGGGGGAACGCGTTTATTATAGCGGGGATAGAGGGAAATGGCAATTGCCATTTCCCTGTTTGCATTGTTAAGTAAGGCGTGGTATACTACAAAGCGACGAGCGGTTGCCGGACGAACAATCCCCATATTTAAGGTTAGATTTTTACTGGAAAGAAATGTAACACCAAAAAAAGACAAAATAGTACCTTTCGCTACTGGAAAATTCGCGCATTTTATGGTATAATAGTTGAAATACTGGTTGGTGGGAAGGGGCTATGGAACATGCGCGAAGCCATTGGCGAGGTATAACAGACCGATGTCACTCTCATCAGAACAACGAGAAAAACTATTGCGACAGGCCGTGGGCCTGATTCGGGTCCATTCCATGGATGTCCCCAGCATGATTATGTTGGGAACTGTGGGGCCTTTGGCATTCTTTCTGTCGCAAATGCTACTTTTGGTTCAGCCGCTATTTGGCTGGGACGGGGCCGGCTGGCTGAGCGGCGGCGGTGCTGCCCTGCTCGAAGAACCGGCCAACGTGGACCGTTTGCTTACGCAATTGGAACGGGGTCGCGAATAGCGAATAACCCCGGCGAGCCATTCATTGCTCGCCTGTTATTGCGAAACCCGTTGAGACGGGTTTCTGTCGTTCCTAATAAAATAGTGCATTTCAACGCACTTCGCAGTATCAGGCGGCGAATTCATTCGCCTAAACATCCGTCCATCTGTAGGGAGAGAGTGAACCACCATGATCGGTGATGTTCCCATAGACCAAACCATACTTTTGGTGGGATTTCTGCTTGCCCTTCCTCTCTTTGCCTTGGTCAACCTGAGGTTGCGCAAAGGGCAGAGAATCTCTCTGCGCAAAATGCCCGGCATGGAAAACCTGTCACACGCCATTGCTCGTGCCCTGGAAGAGGGGCAAAAGGTACACGTTTCCGTAGGAACCGGAAAGCTCGGCGAAAATACGACCGTCGAAACCATGGCCGGGTTGACCAGCCTGGACATTGTATCAGCAAGATCTTCGGAATCGGGGGTTGAGACGATGGTCACAGTGTCCGACCCCACCCTCTTGCCACTGGTCCAAGACATCATACGGAAACCGAGCAACACGCCCGGCCGCACGAATCCGAATTGGCCCACCATGCGAAACGCCCGATTCATGGGACCCGGTGCCATCGCCTATGCGGCCGGCACCATGGACATTCTGGAACACGAGCCACTCACAGGCAACATCATGGTCGGTGCGTTCGGCCCCGAATTCTTGCTGATGGGAGAATCGAGCGCCAAAGAAGACCTGATCCAGGTTGTCGGCACCACCAACCCCCAGGGCCTGCCATATATGCAACTGGCCTCTGAACAGACCCTGGTTGGTGAGGAGATCTTTGCCGCGGGCGCCTATATCTCGCGTTGGTCTACGCACCTGGCCAGCCTCATATTGCAGGATGTCGGGCGCTTGGTGATTGTGGGCGTAATCTTTGTGGGAGTGGTGCTGCGCACCATTCTGGGATGAAGGGCTAATCGCAAGACAAGATGAGACAAAGACTTCCCGCGGCGGTCGCCACGGTTGTAGGCATAATCGTAATGCTCAGCTTTTTTACGAGCGCTCCGACCATCCAAGGCTTGACAACCTTGTTCATCCATACCGCGATGATCATTGCTGCTTTTGCCTTCTTGCTCGGCGTCCTGAATATCCTGCTCGTCCACCTGGGGAAGATCGCTCGCCGGGAGGGGGGCTGGGGATACAGCCTGGCTCTCGTGTTGGTTATGCTGGCCGTACTCGTCTTGGGTCGCCCCGGCACCCGAGGGCCTATGGAAGGTTCCGTGGCTTGGGTCCTGCAAAATATCCAGATTCCATTGGAAGCCGCCTTCCTTTCCCTGCTGATCTTTTTCATCATCACTGCTTCCCAGCGCGCCCTGCGATCCCGCCCCCGAGAGGCCGGATTCATGCTGTTCGTTGCGGCCATCGTATTGCTCGGCCAGATTCCGGTGGGAGAAAAGATACTGCCCCAGTGGCCGGCGTTCAAAGACTGGCTGCTGGCCGTGCCTACCATGGCCGGCATCAGGGGCTTGCTCCTGGGCGTGGCCCTGGGCACCATAGCGACGGGGCTGCGATTGTTGGCACTCACCGACAGAGAACGATACTTCAAATAGCGGTGAATACAAGTTTATGATCTACTGTCCAAGTTGTGGAGTAGCTAATCGAGACGGCAGCAAGTTCTGTAACGACTGTGGCCAAAACCTTAGTGCGGCGACCAGGCGTACTTGCCCCATGTGCGGCGCACCGAATGCCGCGGACAATACCGTCTGCGACCGCTGCGAGGCCGCCCTGATGCCCATCGGGGGGGAAGACGACGCCCCCCTCGAACCAGACTCGGGCCGCCCGCCAACGACCGCAGACCAGGACGCACCCGCCGCGCCGGAAGAGACAACGGAATCCACCTCCTCACTTTCCCGGCTCTTCCCCGGCGCAAAACCAGGTCGGGGAATGCCCGCGCTGCCGGACGAAATGCACGGACAAAGCCGAACCATGACCGGTGAAACGGACCAACCCGCGGAAAGCTCACCCTCACCCTCGGAAGGGAGCGCCGAATCGGGTGCCTCAGATGATTTCACCCCCGGTTGGCTTCAAGAAGCTATGGGGAAAACCGATTTCTCCGACTCCGCCGAAACTTCTGCGGAATTGCCCGACTGGTTGCAGGAGACGAATGCCCCAACGAGCGACGCCTCTTCCCCTGAACCCCGTGCCCCCTTTGGAGGAGACAGCGCCCCGGAACTCCCCTCCTGGCTGCGCGGTGACGAGGAAGGCGGCACAGAATCGCCCCAGCCTCCCGATCAAGAGCAGGAGGAACTCACCCTTGAGCCGGCGGCCCTGCCCAGTTGGCTCAAATCACTGCAACCCGAAGTAGTCGCCTTCTCGGACGAGATTGATCTGGCCAGAAAAGAAGCAGAAGCCTCCTCCGGACTGCTTGCCGGAATCCCCGGACCTTTGCCCGTAGAACCTATCGTGGCCATGCCGCACATCGTAGCTCCGATCAGGCAAGCGGAAATCTCCGAGGATGTTCGGGCCGGGCAGCTCCTGCGCAAGCTGCAAAGTCGCCGGGCCGCAGCAGAAGCCGAAGTCAAACAGGAGGCCTTCCGGTTCCCCTGGCAGGTCATTGGCTACCTGGTTTTGCTGGTCGCTCTCCTGGTGCCCTTGCTGTTGAACACCAAGCTGTTCAATGTCGAGCGGAGTCCGGAGCCATCGAAAGCATTTTTCAAGGCCGTCGAAACGATGCCCCAGGGTAGTGCCGTCCTCATGGTCTTCGACTACGAAGCCGACTTGATGGGTGAAATGGAACCCGAAGCCAAAGCCATCCTGCGCCACCTCTCCGAACGTAACCTGCGCGTTGTCTCGATAAGCACCGTGCCGCAAGGCCCCTACCTGGCCCAGCAAGCGTGGAACCAAGTCGCCAAAGACGATGCGCAAACCCAGTACGGACAGCAATTCATCAACCTCGGTTTCCTGGTGGGCCGGGAGATCGGGCTGCGCAGCCTGGTACAGGGAAAGTTTGGCCTGGACCGGCCTGACTTTACCAATGGCCGCTTGCTGCACACCTATGCCGCGATGAAGGACCTGCGCAACATTCATGACGTGGGGGCCATCATCATCGTCGGTTCTACACCGGAGACGATTCGTATATGGCTGGAACAGGTCGGTACCAAAAGTCAGCAGGTCCCCATTTTGGTGGCCGTGCCTGCTTCCGTGGAACCGGCCGTGTTGCCCTACTACCACGCGAAACAGGTCAAAGGCATTGTGGTCGGATTGGTGGGAGCAGCCGATTACGAATTGCAGACCGGACATGCCCCCAGTAGCGGAGCAGCGATTGACTCCCTTTCCGTGGGCGCTTTGGCCGCACTTTTTCTGATGGCAGTTGGCGCGCTGGCGGCCATCGGAAGCAATCGCAGGAAGCGCAAATAAACAATGGAAGCTATCACCACAATACTAGGCGATGTCCTACGGGCCGAAGGATTCAGCGTCTGGATCGGCGCAATCCTTACGCTAATGGTTTACAGCTACCTGCTGGGAGACAATCCCCTCTCTCGCCTGGCAAAACACCTCCTGGTCGGCACTGCCGTGGCCTACGGCGCGGTCATCGCCTACCATCAAGTGCTCTACCCCAGCCTGTTGAGACCGTTGCAGAAAGATCCCTCTGCGAATTGGTATCTGGTCATCGCGCTCGTGCTGGGCTTGCTGCTCTTGACCAAATCCACGCCCTCCTTTTCCTTCCTGGGCAATGTCAGCATCGGCTTCATGCTGGGGGTTGGAGCGGGTCTGGCTATGGGCGGGGCTATGGTGGGGACGTTGTTGCCCCAGGTGCAAGCTACTACGCTGTCGCTCTATCCGACAGACTATGGCCCAGGGCTAACCGGCACAGTGGGTGCCTTCTCCGCGCTCGTGATTGTGGTGGGCACGGTGGCCACCCTGCTCTCCTTCCAATTCACGCGACGGCACGAAACGGCAGCGGCGGCCAGAACTGTAAATCGCTTTCTCGATGGCGCAAGAAAACTGGGACGGTTCTTTCTCCTCCTGGCCTTTGGCGCTCTCTTGGGAAATGGCATCCTCACCGCCTTGACCTTGTTGATCGGGCGGCTACAATTCTTGTTTGGTACCTGGCTCTCAATTACCGGCGGAAGATAGCGACCAGGAGCAACCAGTGGACAGCATTGCGACGAAGGAAATTGAATCCGCGATCATAGCAGACGTGGGCAGTGTCTCTACCACCGTGGGGCTTGTCGATGTTGTGAACGGACGCCACCGGTTGCTGGCACGGGGCTGCTCGCCGACCACAATCGCGCCGCCCTACGCCGACGTGGCCATCGGGATACTCGAAGCACTTGGCCAGATTGAACACCTGACCGGGCGAAAACTGCTGAGCGGTACCAACCAGCTCATATCACCGGAACAATCGGATGGCCAGGGCGTGGACACAGCCGCCTCCACCAGCAGCGCGGGCCTCCCCTTGCGCCTGGCTATCACCGGTTTCGCTTCCGATTTCAGTTTGGCCAGCGCCAGGAACGTTGCCGCGACAATCTATACCGACATTGTGGCCAGCCTTCACGTTGAACAAGAATCCACAAACCGGTCCCCCAATGGCCTCATCGAAGCGTGGGTAGACCAACTCAGCCGTGCGCGCCCCGAGGTGATTCTGATGACCGGTGGGACAAACGGCGGGCCGGTGGAACCGCTCATCGAGATGGCCGAGATCATTGCCCTATCCTCCAGCGCCCTGCCCGAACCGGCACGCCCCAACGTGATCTTTGCCGGCAACGAAACCGCGCGGCAAGCCGTTGCCGATATTCTCTCCAGCGAACTCACTTTCCAGGTCGTGGACAACGTTCGTCCAACATGGGATAGCGAACAACTGGGCCAGGCCACAGAAGCCTTGGCCCAAATCTACCGCCTGCGGCGCATCGCGCGTCTGCCCGGCATGGGCACCATCCGCTCCTGGACCACAGCACAACCCCTTTCCACGGCAGAGGCTTTTTCCTGGGCCATAGATTTCCTCTCCAGGCAGGAGAATACGTCCGTGCTCGGACTGGACCTCGGATCAAAATCGCTCTGCATTGCCGGAAACGTGGCCGGTGCCAAGTTGCGCTATGTGGACATGCACAATGGCCTGCGCTACAGCCTGAATGACGTGGTGGAACGCGTCGGCCTGCAGAAGATCGCCCGGTGGCTGCCGATGGCCATGGCCCAAGACGAACTGGCCAACCGGTTTGCCAACATGGCTCTGCATCCGCTGGCCCAACCGCAGACCATGGAGCAGTTTTGGGTCGAGCAGGCCGCAACCCGAGAGGCGCTGCACCTGGCGATCACAGAGGCTGCACGCCTCGTCAAAACCCAAGAGGGCCGGCACCCGGGCATCATGGTGGACTACCTGTTGATCAGCGGCAACCGCCTGACGAACACGCCCAAGCCGGCTCATCTGGCCCTGGCGATTTTGGACGGCATGCAACCCATCGGGATTACCCACCTGTTGACCGACCGGTTCAAACTTGTCGGCCCCGTGACCTCGCTCTCCCAGGTGGCCCCCGTCGCCTCGGCGCACCTGCTGATCAACGATGTTCTGGCCAGCGTAGGCACGATGGTCGCCCCCGCCGGCCGGATACGTGCGGGCAAGATGGCCTTGCGCTGTGACCTGTCTTATGCCGACGGAAGTACCTTCCGGCTGGAAGTCCCGTCGGGGTCCCTGGAAATCGTTCCACTTTCCAGAGACCAGGAAGTCCTGCTTGACATCAGACCGGCCCGAGGCCTGGACCTGGGCCCAGGCCCGGGCAAACGCGTCAAGACGAAGGTGAAGGGGGGCAGCCTTGGCATCATCATAGATGCCCGCGGACGCCCCTTGATGCTGCCCGAAGATGATGAAACCCGCCGAACCCGATTGAAGGAGTGGCAACAAAATGTGGGTGCCTGAAATCTCCAACCCCCAAGAGGTACACATCACCCCCTCGATGAACATCCGGCGGGAACGTGTGCTGTCTCAACCCGGCGAAGTGCTGGTGGATATCGGCGCCATCGTCGAACCGGAAACCGTCGTGGCCCGCTCGCGTACTCCCGGCGCATTGCGCGTCCTCAACCTGGCCTACGCCTTGGATGTGGCCCCCGAACAGGTCAAATCTATGCTCGATAAACCGGTTGGAGAATCCTTTGAAGCAGGTCAGCCGGTGGCCAGCCAGCGAAAAATGCTGGGGTTGACCCGGCGTCACGTGGTTTCCCCGATAGCCGGCGTGCTCGTGGAGGTGGACAAGAATGGCTACGCCTTGTTGCGCGGCCATCCCGAACCGCTGGAACTCAGGGCCTCGCTGCGCGGACATATCGCCAACGTAATGCCCCGGTTCGGCGTAGTGATCGAACTAACCGGCGCGTTGATCCAGGGCGTTTGGGGCACGGATGGCGAAGCATCTGGCGTACTCAAACTCTTGGCAGACGACCCGGCCTATACAATCGAAGCCGAATCCCTCGACGTAAGCTGCCGGGGCACCATCCTTGTTGCCGGCAGCGCGACCGAACCGGCCTTCCATGCCGCAGTCGAACACAAAGCGCGTGGCATGATCCTGGGCAGCCTGGATGTCGCCTTGCGGGACACGGCCCAAACTTTGCCCTTCCCCATTATCTTGCTGGAGGGATTCGGGAACATTCCCATCTGCGCCCCGGCCTTCGACCTGCTCGGTGAAATGAATGGGTACGACACGTTCATGAGCGGGCAAACCGGTCAATATGGCAGCCCAACACGTCCCGAGATTATCATTTCGGGCCACAAAAATGACAACTTCCGAGAGTTTCCCGTCGGCCCATGGCAACCAGGGGATAGGGTACACTTGATTGCGCCACCATACACCGGTCAGACCGGCACAGTCGAGTCTCTCATTCCCCTCGGACGGATCATTCCGACCGGTGAACGCATACCAGGATTGCAGGTACAACTGGATGCGGGAGAATCGGTCTTTATCCCCTGGACAAACTTGGAACGCATCCGATGAAGGCAACAGGGGGCAATTGTCAATGGTCAACGCAAATACGCAACACGTGACACCTGAAACCCGACACATCTGACGACTGACATCTGACATCTGACATCTGACATCTGACATCTGACATCTGGCTACTGA
>JAADHH010000005.1 GCA_013151955.1 Chloroflexota bacterium | reverse complement strand
GATCCCGGCTGGCACTGGCAGATTCCGCTGGTGGACACCGTCATCCTGGTTCGTGTCAACGAGCGGCTGGGCTACATCGAGCGCATTCCGGCCATGACCAAAGACGATGTGACCATGGATGTGTCGCTGGAGTACACCTTTCGTGTGATCGACCCGGCCAGATTCGCCTTGCAGGTGACCGACCCCGACCGGATTGTCTTCGAGTTTGTGCAGGGCAAGTTGCGCGACGTGGTCAATACCAAATCCATGACCGAGGTGATGCACAGCCGCGCAGCGATGAACCAAGAAGTGATGATTGCCTTGCAGGAAAAGGAAGAACAATACGGGGTACAGTTCGTAACGGTGCAGATGCAAAGTGCCTCGCCGCCGGCGGAGGTCGTGCAGGCGATCAAGGACCGCATGGTGGCCGTGCAAAAGCAGGAACAGGCCAACGCCGAGGCAGAACAGATCAAGACTCTGGCCGATGCCAATTACTATAAAGCCCAGAAGGAAGCGGACGCCGCGGCCTACGACGTGGAAAAGCAGGCCATTGCCGAAGCAGAACGTATCCGGCAAACGGCCGGCGCGCAGAAAGACTCCGTCCGTCTGATCTTGGGTGAGCTGGAGGGCAAAGGTACTCTGGCCGAAAAGTATCTGGACTTGCTGATGACGCAGTCACTGAAGGAGAACAGCAAGTGGATCCTCAGCGGCGACAGTACGCCTCTGGTAGATTTGCGGAAATAACATGGCTGACGGGAAAGTATCTGTGCGCCGGCACTTTTTGAGAGGGCTATTGCCCTTGTTGGCACTGGTCGGGCTGCTATTCCTGACCTGCAAGAGCGGCGCGCTGGCCCCCGTTCGCCAGTCCGACCTCGCGCAGACGCAAATCTATGCCTATCGTGATTGGCAGAGTACCGGTGTGCGCGTAGATGCCGGCAGTCGGTTACGCATCCAGGCCAGCGGGAAGTGGAGCTATACGCCGGGTGAGTTCAACGGGCCGGAAGGGCACCCCCGCTATCGTTCCCCCGATTTCTATCCGCTGCGCGGGGTGCCGGGCGGCATCTTGATTGGCCGGATTGGGGACAATGGTCGTCCTTTCGTCGTTGGCAGGAAAATCGTCCACGCCAGCGGCCGGGAACATGGCATACTCTTTCTGCGCATCAACGACGACATCCTCAGCGACAACGATGGGGCCGTCACCGTACACATTACGGTGGAGGCCGCGCCGGCAGAGTGAAGTTGACGACTCACTGTCAACCGTCGTCCGGCAAGGTGGTCCGTAAATGTTGTGCTGGCGATTCCACCGGCACCTGCAGACGACGGCGGGCCTCTTCCGGCGTGACTGTGTTGATGAAGATGTTCGATTCCAGTTCAAAGCCGGCAATTACGGAAAGACGGGGGATGATCTCCATGTGCCAATGGAAAAGAGGGTCTTGATCCTGTTTGCAAGGGGCCGATACCAGCGTGTAGTTGTAGGGAGGATCATCTAATTCTTCGGCCAAACGGGTCAAAAGCAGGTGCAGGATTTGGGCAAGAGCCAGGCGCTCGCCGGTGGTGATGTTGGCAAACGAAGCGGTGTGGCGACGCGGGACAATCCACAATTCAAAAGGATAGTGTGCGGCAAACGGGGACAGCCCCACAAAGTCATCGTTCTTGACGATCACCCGCTCATCGAGAGTCAACTCTATGTTGATGATCTCACAGTAGACGCAAGAGTCTCGATACTCGTGGTACTGCTTCTGACCTTGTTTGTTGTTCCACACCAGTTGCGGAATGATGGGGGTGGCCACGATTTGCGAGTGTTCATGGCGGATTGTAGCGCCTGCTGCCCAGCCGTGATTCTTGAAGATGGAAACATGCTCAATGCGGGGGTCTTTGCGCAGTTCTTGATAGCGGGCTTGGTATGCTTCCAACACGTAGGCCACCTGCTCCGGCTTTTCTGTTACCAGGTTGCGGTTGTGATGGGGCGTCTCGACGACAATCTCGTGAGCACCCACCCCGGCCATGCAGTCGTAGATATGGTAGTCGTGCCGGGAAGCATTTCCTATCGGCTCCAGGGCCGGGAATTTGTTGGGGATTGCACGCACCTGCCATTGCGGTGAATTGGCCGGGCTGCCTGGTTTTCGCCACGCCCACAGTTCCGGCTCCAGAGCCTCCCGGCCGGGACAGAATGGGCAGAGGAAGTCGTCCGACTCTGTTGGCAGTGCGGAAGAGCGTTGGCCCCGTTCGGCCCGTCCGGGGGCGATAATGACCCACTCGCGCGTGACAATGTCCTTACGCAACTCAGACATGGATTGTGCCTCTGATTTATACCACGCCTACTCCTGAGTTGTGGGGGACGAAGTTGGTGGTGATGTAGTCAGGTGGCGCGCCTTGTCATCCGGAATATCCAGGCCCAATCCCCTGGCCCGTTTGGCGAGGAGATCAACCCAGTTCTCTGTCGATCCTTCCCCTGCTTGGGGATTTTGTGGTAGTTTCTCGAAGTAGCCTGGTTGTGTTGTGTCCTGCTCACCCTCAAGGTTGAGGGTTGCCCGCAAAAGGGTTAGCGCGTCATCCATTGTTGCAGTAAGCTCTCGCACCTCCTGGCGTAAAGCCACGATTTCGGCGAGTACTTTTTCTGAAACGTCGTTTTCCGGCATTTGCTAGTCTCTCGTCTGTGTTGGTAAACATGATGAACCACAGATTGTACAGATTACACGAATTTTTTTGCTTTTTCGTATCTTCTCAATATTCCGGGGCGAAGAAGTTCGACTTTTGGTAAAAGTCGAACTTCTGGGCCGCCCCACCCCGTTTTATTGAGAAGATACGCTTTTTCTGTGTAAATCCGTGCAATCCGTGGCAGATTCAGGAGGTGCTGAACGGTTACTTTTTGCGTTTCACAGGTCCCCGAACGGGTTGTCGGCGGCGTCATGCTCGGAGTTGTTATTTGTCTGGGCTTCGCGGAAAGCTATCTCCACGGCTGTTGGCATACTGTCCGGCTGCGCCTCGGCCATGACGTCAGGCTGGTTCTCTTCCATTGGGTCTGGGTCGTCGCTATCGACGTTTTTCATCGTGAGACCGATGCGGTGGCGAGGGATGTCCACATTGAGGATGCGGACACGCACACGTTCACCCCGAGAGACGATGTCGGCAGGGTGGTTCACGTGCATAGTCGATAGTTCGGACACATGTACCAAGCCGTCGGTTTCTGCCCCGATATCTACGAAGGCGCCAAATTGCGTTATGCTACAGACGCGCCCTTCCATTACTTCCCCTTCGATCAGGTCGTCCAGTTTTTTTCTTGTGACCAGCGTTTGTCCAGGCATGCGCGTGGTCAGGCGTACCCTCCCTCTCTCCTCATCTACGTCGCGTACCCACACCACGATACTTTGACCGATGTGTAGTACATCCTCCAGACGCTGGACAAAGCCCTCCCCGACCTGGGAAATGTGGAGCAGCCCATCACGTTCTGCCCCGATATCTACAAATGCACCATACGGTTGCAGATTTCGGACAATCCCTTCGTACTGCATGCCTTCCTGCAGTTGTCCCAGGGGCAAGCGGCCTGGCGTCGATTCTGCTGTGGCGGTATCCTGTTCGGATTCCGGCGAGATTGCCGTGCTCTCCTTGACTTCTTGTGGTGACATCTATCCCCCTCCTAAAGTCGTTTTCTACGATTACCTTTATTATACCAGACACTTGCTACTATGCCAAACTACGGCGAGGGGGTGCTCGTCAAAGTTTCGTGTTTGGAGAGCCACCCCCTCCGCTCGCGGCAGATGACAATCCGCCGCCGCAAGGACGCAGACTGTCGTCCGCCGCGAGCAAGGTAGGCTTGCAACCCCCATTCCGGCGCGTCCAAGCTTTGACCAACCCAAAACGCAAAAATGTGACGGCCACACCCGGAATGGGGTGTCCGGCTTGCATCTTTGTGGTATGTGTGGTACACTAACATAACAAACAAATAGTTGAGCAGTCTCTCGTCCCCCTACATCGCACATCATGGAAGATTTCGTCGTGGCCAACACGGTTTCTGACATGCCTCATCGCTTCAACGGCACCCCCCGCCGGTTTCTTGTGATCCTCTCTTGCCTCCTGGTGAGTTGTCTCATTCTCTTTCTCTCCCTGCACAGACGTGCCGTTCATGCCCAATCCGCAAACCTATTGACCAACGCCGGTTTCGAGAACGGGACAACTGGCTGGAGTTACAAGCCTTCGACGGCGACCTTTGCGATCACGAGCACGCAGCCCCACAGCGGCTCCGCTGCGGCTTATGTGACCAAGATTCAGGCAAAAGGGTATGCCTATGCCTATCAGGACGTCGCCGTGACAGCAGGAAGTTCATATTCCCTCCGTGGTTGGGCCGTGCTGAACGATCCCGCCATCACCCATGTCAGGCTGCGTATCGAGTGGCGTGACAGCCACGGGAAAATCGCGCGACCAGAAGTATCGCTCGATCAGCACCAGAGCGAGTACCAACAACTTTCTCTTCTCAACCAGGTGGCCCCGGCCGGAGCAATCATCGCGCGCATCGAGTGTTATGCCTATTTTTCCCGGGCAAACCCTGTCATTCCGGCCATGTTCGACGATATCAGCTTTGTAGAAGAAATCCCCGTCGCGCCAACTGCCACGGCCACCCCGTCCCCAACGGCGACGGCGAGTCCCACGCGGTCGCCCACCGCCAGCGCAACCGCGACCGCCAGCCCCACGGCGACGCCCACCACCAGCGCGA
>JAADHH010000149.1 GCA_013151955.1 Chloroflexota bacterium | reverse complement strand
ATCTTCTCAATAAAACGGGGTGGGGCGACCCAGAAGTTCGACTTTTGGTAAAAGTCGAACTTCTTCGCCCCGGAATATTGAGAAGATACCCTCTCCTTTTGTCAACTGCCCCACAAGGGGCCACATCGTCTGAGCGAAGTCTCGGACAATGTGTAGACTCTTGTCCTGCAACAAGTGTACCACAAAGGGCGCATTTTGGCAATGATGGAAACTCGTCTGCTGTGAGCAAGTAGGGTAGCCCGAAACGCAAAAATTTGACATTCCATCAAGGCACAGTGGAGACGAACTCACGCATCGGTGACCAAGACATGCGATGCCAGGGTGTGGGGCCGAGGCGTTCGAGTGCCTGACGGTGCGCGGCCGTGCCATACCCTTTGTGCTGCGCAAACCCATAGCCGGGGAACTTCGCGTCCAGCGCTGTCATCCATCTGTCACGGGCCACCTTTGCTACGATGGATGCCGCCGCAACGGAAAGGCACAATGCATCGCCATGAATGATGGCCTTTTGCGGGAGTAGCGATTCTGGGAGCGGGAAGGCATCCAGGAGCAAACACTCGGCCGCCGGCGAGAGGGATTGAAGGGCACGCATCATGGCCAATCGCGTCGCCGGGGCAATGCCGATGTCGTCAATTTCAGCAGGTTCAGCACGACCGGTCGCAATGGCCAGGGCGTTTTCCCTGATGAGGGGCAAAAGGGATTCCCGTTTTTTGGCCGAGAGTTTCTTTGAATCGTTTACACCGCCGAGCGCTGCGATCAAATCACTACGCTCCAGCGGCAGAATGACTGCTCCGGCTACTACGGGGCCGGCCCACGAACCCCGGCCAGCTTCATCCAGACCGGCAATCAGCCGGTATCCTGCTCTTTGTAGGGCGAACTCCTCGTAAAGCGTAGGGGAGGGCATTTTCGGATGGAGTTTAGGCAAGGCATCGGATCATGCCCGGCCAACCGTCATTCCTGGCAGGCTGTCGGAGAGGTCTGTTTTTTCTTATTAGGACACAGATTCTCACAGAGAAACACAGATGTTCAGGCCGAATTATCGGAAAATCTGTGTTTATCCTGCAAAGCTGTGTCCCATTATTCTTTCTCCGACAAGCTGCTAGTATCGTTTCTCGACCAGACGAGCCCGTTTCCCGGTGCGGTCGCGCAAGAAATAGAGTTTGGCGCGACGCACCTGGGCATGGCGCATCACTTCGATCTTCTCCACACGTGGCGAATAGACCATGAAAGTTCTCTCGACGCCGACACCGTGCGCAGCGACACGACGTACCGTGACACTGCGGTTCACGCCACTGCCGCTCAGCCGAATAATGGTGCCTTGGAATATCTGCACGCGCTCATTGCGTCCTTCCACGATGCGGTTATGCACACGTACTGTATCGCCCGGCCTCAGTTCCACGACCTCGCGATCACCGCGTGCGGCAATTTGCTCTTCTTCTACTGATTGAATCAATGTTTGCATCTTTTTCTCCCAACGCGCGGACTTGAAGATGTAAAAAACACCCTGCCGGGCAAAAAAACTCTCTCTTTATGAAAGCAGTGCCCATGAGCGGCTGCTCGCCACCAAGGATGAAAATGGCGGGACGTGAAACGTATTGCGTCTTACGCATCACGTTTTACGTTTTACCTGACACCCGACACCTGACACGTTATTTTCAAAGCAGGGGATTATACCACATGAATTCGGTTTGAGCAAGAATAGATCTGTGTGCGAAGCCTGTGGTGTTCCTCGTCCTTTTGTCAACTGTCCCGTCAGGGACCCCGTTTTCCGATCAAGGTCTCGGACAGTCGTAGGAATTTTGAAAAGCCCTGGCAGCCCTTACTGCCCAAGATAAAGGTATTGCATGGTGAAGGGATGATCCAGGCCCAGCAATTTGACCACGGCCTCTGTAGTCGGACGCGAGGTGACAGCCCCCATCAGCGATTCGAAGAAGGTCGGCGTCGGGCGGTACGGGTGGAGCCGGGGAGTGCCCTCGATGCCTCCCAGTGCTGCGGCGCGTTCAATAGCCAGGTCTATGTTTCCCAGACGATCTACCAAACCGAGCGCCTGGGCCTGCTTGCCTGTGTAGATGCGCCCATCGGCCAGTTCGCGAACTTTGGCCTCATCCATGCCGCGGCCCTCAACGACAACCTGCACAAAGTTGCCGTACGTCTCCTGGATCAGGGCGTCCCATATTGCGCGGTCTTCTTCCGTGAAGGGGCGGAAGGTGCCCTCTTCTTTGTGCGGCCCGCTGGCCAGGACGATCATGCGGATTCCCAGTTTCTCCAGCAAGCCTTGCACGTTGGGCATGATCGTGATCACACCGATGCTGCCGGTCAGTGTGTTGGGGTTGGCGACGATCTCTTGGGCCGCGCAGGAAATGTAATACCCGCCGGAAGCGGCCAGCGATCCCATCGAGATGACAATCGGCTTTTGCACCTTCTTCATGGCCTGGTAGATTTCGTCGGAGGCAACCACACCCCCCCCAGGGCTATCCACCCGCAGGACGATGGCCCGAATTTTGTCGTCTTTGGCCGCCTGGCGCAGGAAGCGCACGATTTCGTCGGAATAGGCTTGCCCTGCGGACGAAAACGCACCCCGTGGCCGGTCGCCCGAAGTGATCACGCCCTGGACGTAAATCACGGCCACCTCGTTCCGTTTCAGGGAAGTCCCTCTCGATATGGCCCAGCCGGCCACGGCAGCCAGGACACAGATGCCAACTGCGGCCAGAACAAGTAGACCACCGATAATGCTTGCTTTCTTTATGTTCATGATGCTCCCATTCCGGACAAGCCGGTGTGATTTCCTTGTGCGTGTTGTGCGCTCAGGGTGACTACCTGAAATTATACCACGGCCTTCTCAAACAGGCAATGCGCACGTGCGAGGAGATGCCAACTTTTCGAAAAGTTGGCACCTCTCATACCTTGCGACTACCCTCCGGGCAGCAGCCGGCGCACGACGGCCCGGTCGTCGGCGTCGAAGGTGCCCAGCACGAGCAGCAGCCCGCCATAAACGGCCACGATCAGCGGGATCAAGAGGTAGAACGGGAAGCTCCACAGCGCCAGCAGCAGGGCCGTCGCGGCCGCTAACGCTGCGACCGGCCGCCAGAGCAGCCCGATCCACGGAATGGGCGCTAGGTGCCGGCGCAAACACCAGTAGAACGGGATCAGCAAAGCAATCTCGGAGAAGATGGTGATCACCGCCGCAGCCCGGTACCCATAGACCGGGATGAAAGCCAGGTTCGCCAGCAGATTGAAGCTTACACCGATGAAGAAGGCGCGGGTCAAGAATCGCTGCTGGTCAATGGCAATCAGCACGTAGTGGGTCACGCTGTTGATGAAGCTGAAGGGGAGGAACCAAATCAGCAAGCGCAGGGCGATGGCCGCATGGGGCAAATACTCCGGCCCACCGAAGAAGAGGATGATCCCCTCGGCATAGCGCGTCGTCAGCAGGGCGACAGGCAGGCTGATCACCACCAGGAACTTCAACGCCATGACGTACGCGCGCAGCAGCGAATCGCGCGCGGAGGCGGCGTAGCGTGACATGATCGGGAAGATGGCCAGGGTGAAGGCCGACGGAATGATGTTCAGCCCGTCGATGAACTTGTAGGCTGTCGTGTACCAACCGACCACCGTGTCCCCCTGCATCGGCTGGAGCAGGGTGACATCCACGCGAAAGAAGATCGTAGCCAAAATGTCGTTGATCATCAACGGAAAGGAGGTGTCCACCATGCTGCGTTGGAAGGCGGGATCAATGTCGAGGCGGGGCCGGAAGAAGGTGCGCGTGACCAGCACGAAAAAGATTCCCGCCGTGATGGTATTGACCGCCACCGAGACGGCCGCCAACCCAACGAAGCCATAGCCGAGCAGCAATGCGCCGGTGCCCAGCGTCACCCGCATCACGGTCGTCACGGAGGCTACTACCGCCGGCACTTCCATCTTCTCGTGTGCGGAGAAGACGGAGCTGAGCGCCGCAGCCAGGTTGCCGGGGATCAGGGCCACGGCAAAAAGAAGGATGGCCCAGGTTGTGTCGTCGGTCAGGGCGAAGAAGTGTCGCCAGCTAAAGAGGAAGAGGAAGAGGACCGGCACCATAGCCACCGACAGGACCAGCCGCAAGATGGCCGTGTTGCTCAGGTAGCGATTGCTCTGGCTGCGATCTTTGGCTACCTCGCGCATGAGCAGGGTGCTCAGCCCAAAGTTCGTAAAGATGGCGAAGTAGCCGATGATGAACACGGCAAAGGCATAGCGACCGGCCAGCGTCGGGCCGAGGATGCGCAGCATGAGCATGGCAAAGGCTGTGTCCATGGCCTTGTTCACCAGGGAGAGGGACATGGGGGTCAGGCTGTTCTTGGCGATGCGCTTTACCGGATGGTCTTCCGTGCTCTCCTGATAAATGCGGCCCCACACCCAGTAGCCGGAGGCAAGGAGCAGCAGAATGCCGCCCAGAAAACTGATGAATAATCCCAGCTTGAAGGACATCGGCGTATATTTGAAACGCACGGTTTGTTGACCGGCGGGCAAGGCTACCGCACGGAAGTTGTCGTCGGCCCGGTAGATGTGCAGGGGCTGCTCCTCATCGTCCGGGGCACCGGCGGGGCGACGATACGCTTTCCAGCCGGGGAAGTAGGAATCGCTCAGGACGAGCCAGGCCGGTGCCCCCAAATCTACGCGGATGGTCACCTCGTTTGCCGTGTAGCGCGTGATTGTTGGTACGGAAAACCGCCCTTTCCCGTTGCCGGCCGGGGGTGGCGCAGGGACCTGCTCTTCCACCAACACCTCCGCGCGCGGGTCGAAGGAGCGCATGGCCTCGGCCAGTTGCGCGCGGTCTGCAATCGCCCGGGCACGCGGCACGATGAATGCACGCGGCAGGACATTCGTGTTCTCGTAGATGCGCAGTTCGTCCTCATAGACCAGGCGATAGTGGGCGTTCGTCAGCCGCTCTTTGGTCAACACGAAACGTACGTTCAGCAAATCTACCAGCGCGGAGTCGAGCGAGCCGGCCCAGTAGAAGGGGGAGATGCGGTTGTAGAGCAACTGGCCTTGTGTTTCGATCAACCCCATGAAATCGGCGTACTGTTTGGGGATGATCGAGTCGTAGCCGCGAATGTCTTGTAGGCCGTAGAACATGCCCACGTTCGGGTTGAGGATTTTGCCGCTCGATTCGCTATCCAGGCTGGTGATGCGGAAGATGCCGGGCTGCGCTTGCAAGAATTGTACCGCGGGCGGGGTGAACTCGGCGAGCCGTGCGTCGGCAGCCGGGTTGAAGCCGTGGCCCATCACCAGCAGGTCGGCGGCCAGAACCAAAATGGCCAGCGGTTTCCAGACCGGGTGCCGGCCCAGCCGCGCCGGCAGGTAGATCGGGCAGTAGCTCACCCGCAGCACAGCACCCGCCGCGGTCAGGGCCAGGGCGAACCAGAACAGGTTGCGCCATTCGTAGGAGAGGAAGGACGCCCCGCCGGCGAAAGCGCGTTGGGCCAGGTCGGAGGCGGCGACAAGGCGGTCGGCGTAGGCGACGAAGCTGCCCGGCGAGAGGAAGACGGCCAGCAACACCGCCAGCATGGCGATGCCGGTGGCAAATGTCAGCCAGCCCACGACGCGTGGCCATTTTGCGGGCCGCCGGTGCAACTCGGCCAACACCTGTGCGCCGATGCCGGCCAGCACGGCCATGGAGAGTGTGTAGGGATAGACCCAGCGGAAGGGGGAGTGGAGCTGGTTGAAGCCGGGAATGCCGTGATAGAGCAGCGCGTAGGCCGGCGTGCCGAAGGCAAAGAGGAGCGACGCACCGGCCAGTGTGGCGAAGATCACGATGTAGGGGCGGCGTTCGTCCCGCCGCTGTAGCCCCGTGAGCAGGGCGACGAGGGCCAGCACCGGCGGCAGAATGCCCACGTAGCTCCCTGCCTCCACGTAGTTCTTGATGCCCCAGAAGGGATTGTCCACCGGTTGGCCGAGGGCGTTGTGCGTGAAGGGTTGCCAGGTGCGCGTGAACAGGTCGAAGTAGCGGTGGTGTGCCGGATTGCCGAACACATCGGGCACGAAGAAGGCGGCGATCTGGCGCAGGGGGTAGGCCCAGCCAATCACGTCCTCGTAGCGCACGGCCCCCTGGCGGAAATTGTGGCGCACCAGCTCGTACAGGGGAATGAGTTGCACAGCACCGAGGGCCAGCCCCACGGCGGCCATGGCGGCGAGGGCCAGTGTCGTGCGCGCCAGCAACCCCCCGTCGTGCCGGCGCT
The DNA here is from genome assembly GCA_013151955.1 of Chloroflexota bacterium. GTDB lineage: Bacteria > Chloroflexota > Anaerolineae > Ardenticatenales > JAADHH01 > JAADHH01. The sequence goes on along the minus strand of JAADHH010000149.1, from coordinate 17,759 downwards.
GCCAGAGCAGTGCCAGGCGAGCGAGGGCGTAGAAGGCCGCGACCATCAGCACGTACAGGGCAATCTCCACGTGGCCGGCCAGCGCCATCAGGCCGAGGGCGACAGCGCCAACCGAGGCATAAGGGACATACGCCGTGGGATGGCGGTGCCCCGCTTCCGCTTTCTGTACCAGTCGCTCGATCATGGCCAGCACGAGGGGCAACCAGCAGGCCGCAGCCAGCACCATCGGGAAGTCAATGCTGACGATGAAGAAGCCGCTGAAGGCGTAGGTGATGGCTGTGATGGCCGAGGCGATACCGCCCAGCCGCATCGCGCGGGCGAAGAGGCCGGCGAAGAGGCCGGCCAGCAGCAGTTGCAGCAACGTGAACCAGCCGTAGGCTTGGGCCACGGGAAAAATGTAGAACAACGCACTCAGCGGATAGAGCGCGGAATGTTGCCCGGCGGCCAGGAAGGGTACACCGGCAAACAGATTGGGATTCCAAAGAGGTATTTGGTGATTGGCCAGCGACCGGCGGATGAACAACTTCCAGGCATAATTTTCCAGCAACAAGTCGCTGAGCAATTGATTGTGCGGCACGCCGACGCCGTACGATTGGGCAAAGTGGTCCCAAGGCGGGAAAGCGAACAGGTTGTCAAAGGGGACGAGGACGCGACCGCCCAGAGTAACCGGCCACAGCAAGATCAAGCCAAAGACGAGAAGAAGAAGGGCCAGGGCCAGCCCGCGCGTTATTGTTTTGCGTTGCGGTGACGCCATCGGATTTCCCACACGCGCCAGGCGGCCTCGAACTTTATGGGGATCGACATTTTCGAGCGGCCAATGCGCCGGTCCTCAAAATAGATGGGATACTCGAGGACACGGAAGCCCTTTTTCTCCGTCAGGTAGGCCATTTCCACCTGGAAGACATAGCCGCTCGATTGAACATTCTGCAGGTCGATATTCTCCAGGACGCGACGTCGCCACAATTTGAACCCGGCGGTGACGTCGCGCACGGCCAGGCCCAGGATTGCGCGGGTGTAGACTTGGTTCGCCCACCAGCTCAAGAAATACCGTCCGGCACTCCAGCGCTCGTCCAGCTTGCCGCCCGGCACGTACCGCGAGCCGACAATGACATCGTACGCCGGGACAGTCTCCAGAAACTTGGGGATATAGTGGGGCGAATGGGAAAAGTCTGCGTCCATTTGGACGATGTAGTCTGCGCCCTCGGCCAGGGCGCGTTGAAAACCGGCCACATACGCAGTCCCCAAGCCCTGTTTTCCGGCACGATGGATTACATCAAATCGGTCGGGGTAACGGAGGTGGATGTCGTCGGCGATCTCACCGGTTCCGTCGGGCGAATCGTCGTCTACGATGAGCACAGTCAGGTTCTCTAGCTCAAGGGATAGCAAGTCGGCTGCGAGTGTGGGCAGGTTGTTGGCTTCGTTGTATGTGGGAATGACCACCGTGGTCTTTGAAGACAAAATTTGATTTTCCTTCCATCAATAGAAATGGGCCGTGGCCTGTAACGTGACGGGGAATTATACAATGAGATAGGAGAAAGGTCAAAGTAACCCAACGGGCTTGCGCAGCAAACAGAATTGGCCCGCTCGCGGGGCTTGCGCAGCGGTTCGCCGCAAACCCCGAAATGTAGGGGGAGGGAGAGACGAGGGGACACCCCTCGTACTCCCCGGACATTTGCTGCGCATGCCCTCGCGGAGGATGCTTTGACAGCCCACGAATTGTAAGGTATACTGTGACAAACGGGTTGTCCGCTAACAGCTTGTCGGGGAAAGAATAATGGGACACAGATTTACACAGGCTTCGCACACAGATTTTCCTGAATGTTTTATCTCTGTTTTTCTGTGAGAATCTGTGCCCTACAGAAACATCGACAACTTTTTGTCGATCTTGGCGTATCTTCTCAATAATTCGGGGTAGGGGCATGGCCTTGCGCCTGCCCCGTAGGGCGACCGCTGCCCCGTAGGGCGACCGCTGCCCCGTAGGGCGACCGCAAGGGTACGCCCCTACTTTTTGAGAAGATACATCTTGGCGCCCTAAGCGCCTAGTTCTTTTGCCACGGTACGAAAGGATGTGGATTATGGCCGGTGAAGTTGTGTATGTCTCCGATGTGCGCATAGAGAGAGTGAAGGGGCCGCTACGCCGTGCGTATCTGCCGGCCAAGGAGGATCCTGTTCTCTTTGGCGTACACGCCGAGGTTGCCGAACATTACGGCGTGGATACCACGGTCCACGAACCACAAGCCACGACGCTCGATTACCTGGTGGCTGCGGCCGCCGGCTGACTGACCGGAACCTTTGGGGGCGCGCTGGAAGCGCGCGGGATACCGGCCGGCGAGGGGAAGCTTGTTTCCCAGGCCAGGGGAGAGATCGAGAAGGATGGGAACGTGCTGATCGTTAGGCGCATCCATGTCCGCTACCATCTGCGGCTTGACGCATCCCACCGCGAGACGGCCGAACGGGTCCATGGCTTTCATGCCGAACACTGCCCCGTGGCCCGAACGATCCGGGACTGCGTGGAAATCTCGACTGCGCTGGAGATGGAAGAGCTGTAGCAGGGGATGCCGCAATCCTGGGTGCTACCCGGATTGTGTGCGTGAAGAAGCCGTTGTGAAAAGCACGAGTGTAGGGAGGTCACCATGTTTCGTAGACGTCCACGACGTCGTCCCCCGCTGTGGGGACGCTTTCGCCGGCGACCGCCGGGGCCGCCAGGCCGTCCGCCCCTTCCGCCCGAAACGCAAAAGGCCCTGGCCCAAGCACACGTTCTGATGGCAGAGGGCCAGTTTGTCGCTGCGGCCCAGGCCTTCGCGCGATTGTCCGATGAGGTCAAGGAAGAGGGCCTGCCCGGCCGGGCGGCAAATCTGGCTCTTCAGGCAGCGCGCGCTTACCTCGCGGCGGACAGCGTGGAGGCCGCAGTGCAATGGGCGACGACCGGGATCGGGCTGTTTGTGCGCGGGGGGCGCGCCGGCCGCGTAAACGTCGTGTTGCCCAAGATCACGTCAGCGCTGCGCAACAAAGGGCACGAAGCGGAAGCCGTCCAGGTGGAGCAAGAAGCGAAACGGTTGCTCGATGAGTTGGGACTCTCGCTCGACGAGCTGGGGCCGCGTGGGCCACAGATGGCCGAAACGCGCGGCACGCTGCCCGCGCAATGCACCAGTTGTGGCGCGCCGCTTGTGCCCCACGACGTCGAGTGGCACGATAACCGGACGGCTGAATGTCCCTACTGCGGCTCGATCTTGAAGGCCGCTTCGTGACCACCGGCGAAGAGGGCTTGCGCAGCGGTTCGCCGCAGGCCCGAAGACAGGTGAACTTGTCAAAGCATACCAACTCCGATATAATTAGCTCCTTACTACGCCGCCCCTTGTGGCTCGTATTCCTGCGCCGGAAAGATGGTCATTCCGGTACAGACTAGTCTTGGAGTAGATTGTATGGCTTTTGCAGGGCCCACTTTGTTGGCTCCGGCAGGTAGCGTTGCTGCCGTACGAGCGGCCATGAATGCGGGCGCCGATGCTGTCTATGTTGGGGTGAAAGGGTGGAGCCGAGGCCGGCCGGGCAATGAGTTGACCGATGTGCAGATTCGGTCTTGCCTGGACGACTTGCACAGCCGGGGCCGGCGCATGCAACTGGCCATGAACACGGTGCCCCGTCCAGATGAAGTCGAACAGGTAATCGGCAAGATAGAGCAATACGCTCGATGGGGTGTGGATGGGGTCATCCTCAACGATCCCGGGCTGATTGCTCTGGCGCACCGCGCTGTCCCCGAAATGCCCCTCTGTGCTTCTGTCGGCTGTACGACGATGAACGCCGAAGATGCTGCGCTGTTGCACGAGCTGGGTGCCCAAACGGTCGTACTCTCCTGGGCCGTTGGCCCCGCAGAAGTGGCCCTGATCAAGGCACAAACGTCTGTGGAAGTGGAAATCTTCGTCCGCGGTGTGCGCGAGGCCGTGCTGCTGGGGAAGTGTTGGATGGGGAGCTATTTGAAGACCGTCTTGAAGGAGCATGGCGACCGCACAGACCGCCCGCTGGGCAGCGCGAAACGAAGCGGGCTGTGTACAAGCATTTGCAAGGCCCCGTGGCAATTGAGAAATCACGAAAGGGTGTATGACAGTGCTTCGCTGCCGTACGAAACTTTTCTGGTGCTTCAGCAATTGCCATGTTACCTGGATGCCGGCGCCGGCGTACTCAAAATTGGCGGGCGGGAACTCCCGCCGGACCGCGTTGCGCATACAGTTCGCTTATTTCGGGACCTGCTCGATGGCTACCGGCCATCGCTGGACGAGGAGGCTTGGCAACAGGTGGTTGGTTGGGCCCAAACCAGATGGGCCGAAGACGTTGGGACGGTGCAACTGTTTGCATGAGTCGTTCTTACAGTATCTTCTCAATAAAACGGGGTGGGGTGACCCAGAAGTTCGACTTTTGGTAAAAGTCGAACTTCTTCGCCCCGAAATATTGAGAAGATACTTCTCACACTGCAAAAATAGTAACGTTGCTGCTCAGGCAGGCCCCCCTAACCCCCCAACTTTGGGGGGAAACTGCTGTACTCCCCCCAGGATTGGGGGGCTGGGGGGCTACCGCCCGGCTGCTGAAGCTATTCTCACTACGTGCTTGAGCAGTAACATAGTAACCAATAAAAGAGGAGGTGCTCTTTGACACGAAATCTTTCGGTCGAGTTGAATACGGCCATTCCCAATCTCCAAACGCTCCAGGCGTCAGACCTGGCGGCATACGACACGGTCTATCTCGGTGCTCCCTTCTGTCTCAAGTACGAGGGAAACTTTCTCACGCACGAGGAAGACCTTCGCCAAGCCGTGGAAATACTCCGGCGACAAGGAAAACGAGTCTTCCTGTCCACCTACGCGATTCCCCTGACTACGCAACTGGACGCAGTGCGCAAGAGCGTAGCTTGTGGGGTGGAGGCCGGCGTCGATGGTGTGGAGATTCACAACATGGGCGTGGCACGAATGCTTGCTCGTGAATTTTCCGGCCTGTCCCTGGTCGCCGGTAGTTTTGCCAACGTATACACCGACATGACGGCCGCTGTATTGCAAGAGCATGGCGTACGGCGCGTGGTCCCCAATCACGAATTGCCCCTGGATGAGATCAACGTTTTGCAACAGAACAGTGATCTGGAAATCGAGCTGCTCGTACATGGCAAGATTCCGTTGGGGGTATCCGAGTCCTGTTTTCTGCTGGGCTATCAAGAGACCACCGGAATACATTGCCCGGATCTGTGCCAGCAGGACTTCCGATTGCGCCGGGAGGACTGGGAAATGATTTCCCTCGGCAAGGCGGTCGTCAGCGGCAAGGATATGTGTATGATCGAGCACCTGCCGGCACTCCTGGGGGCCGGTTATCGTGTCTTCCGGCTGGAGGGGCTTTCGGAATCTGTGGAGTACCGTTCTACCGTGGCCCAGGTGTATCGCGAGGCGATTGATATTGCTGTCGGGAATCGGGCCCGCTTTGGCGATCATCTGCCCGACTATTTGCAGCGGTTGGATCGGGTATCTACGGGATTCTGTAACGGGTACTATTTTGGCCTTCCCGGACGGTTCTACCGGAACGGTGAGGAGAGTGATTTGCCCGCAGCGGTGTAAACCGGGTTGCGTGCGGCGTAATGTGTGATGCGTACTGCGTAATGGCCTCCCCGCGAAAGCCTTGCGTAGTACGGATTACGGATTACGTTTCTCGCACGACAAACTGCGGAGGAAAACCAAATTGCGGCTGAAAGCCGGCCGCTTTCAGCCAGAAACGTTTTCAGATCAAGGAGGTGTGACGTGCCAGAACTGTTAGGCCCTGGGGGCAGCGTAGAGATGGTCCAGGCGGTTGTAGATAGCGGTGCCGATACGGTGTATGTGGGAGCGCGGGGGTGGAGCCGGCGGCGTGCAGACTTTGAGATGACGGACGATGATGTGCGGCGATCCATCGAGGTCGCCCATGCCGGCGGGGTGAAGATTCGCATGGCCTTCAACACGCAGCCTCGCTCCGTCGAGGTCCCGCTCCTGCTGCGGGCCATGGAACGCTACGTGGGCTGGGGCATTGATGGGGCCATCATGACGGATGTCGGCTGCATACAGGCCGTACACCAGGCTTTTCCAGAGCTGGTGATTCACGCCAGCGTCGGCTGTACGATATTGAATCTGGAGGATTGTTTCTTTTATCGTGACCTCGGTGCTTCGCAAATTGTTGCCGATGTCAAACTGAGTCCTCAGGAGATTCAGGCGCGCAAGGATGCCGGCCTGGGAACCGAGGTGCTGATCCATGCCAACACCTGTTACACATACCTGGGGCGTTGCTGGATGAGCAGCCATATTCGCTATGACACCACCACCGCCCAAGACGGAAAACGGTACTATTTGGGCAGCCCCAACCGGGGCGGTTTGTGCCATCGCTCTTGCTTGCAGGAATGGGATATGACGGGCACAAACGGCCAAACCATTCCGCGGGTACACATGCGCAACGATGTCTTTTTCCGTGTGCGGGAGATTCCAAGTTACATTTCTATGGGTGTGGACACGCTGAAGATTCAAGGTCGGGAGTACACCGTGCCCCTCGTTTCCGAAATCGTGCGTTTCTACCGGGATTTGGTGGACGCATACCAGGCCGCACCGGCACTGTGGCGACCGGAGCCGTGGATGATGCGTCTGGCCGACATCGAAGCACAGCGCGATGCGCAGCGAAACCGGATGACCGCGGATCTTTACGAGGAAGCGGCCCACGCATTTGAGCAGCCGATCTTTTCCGATGCGGCCGGTATGGCCGCACAGTGTGAGTTGTGAGATGAAAATGGGGGAGGGTGGCGGCAAAACGTGCACGAAGCTGTTGCATGTCGTGCTTTTGGCTGGGGAGCCGCCTTAGGGGAGGAATATCCCGGCTACTAGTGTTCCTATGACATCAAACGCTGGGTTCTGGTTGATTCTCGTTTACTTCATCTATGGCTTGGCTTACTTCGCCATGGGCCTGGCTGTGATGTTGGAATCCCGTCGGGATAGTACCCTCGCGCTTGCTCAGTCCCTATGGTTGCTGGCCCTCTTTGGCCTGCTGCATAGCCTGGTGGAATGGTCGGATATGCTTCGGCTCATCTCCGGAAGTGGTTATCTTTTACCGAACGACTTCTGGCTGCGGAGCATCCGCTTTGGCCTGATGCCTCTGTCCGCCTTTGCGTTGGCCCAGTTTGGAGCAAATCTGGTTACAGCCGGCATGACGCGTGCCCGGTTTCTGCGCCGGTTGCCCCTTGTCCTCTTCATCCTCTGGTTTGCGGGCTTTCTGGTGGCGGTGTCTCGAGGTTGGGTGCCCACCTGGCTGGAAGTGGCCAAAGCTGATGCTTGGGCGCGTTACCTTCTCTATTTGCCAGGTTCTCTGCTAACGGCCTGGGGAGTCTGGCGGAAGCGGTACCGCTTCCGTGAGATGGGACTGCCCAGCCTGGCGCGGGACTGTGCCTGGCTGGCCGGCATCTTCGTTGCCAATGCCTTTTTCGCCGGCCTGATTGTGCCGGCCCAACCCTTCTTTCCCGCCTCTCTGTTGAACATTGCTACCTTCACCACCACTGTGGGTCTGCCCCCCCAGGTCTTTCGAGCGGCTGCAGCGGTGGGCATTGCCTACTTTGTCGTGCGCATCTTGCGGGTCTTTGACTATCAACGTCGTCTGGAGCTGGAACGAGCCAACGCCCGTTTGACCGACCTCTCCGCACAGGTTATTGCTGCGCAAGAAGAAGAACGTAAGCGCGTAGCTCGCGAGCTCCATGATCAGACAACCCAGGCCCTGACTGCTCTACTCATCCGTCTGCGGCTGGCTGGCCGCATCCGGGACCAAGAGACCTTGGAACAGGAATTGACAGAACTTCGGGACTTGACTGCCAATACGCTGGAAGAAGTGCATCAGTTGGCTTTGGGTCTCCGACCGACTGACCTGGATGACCTGGGCCTGGTGGCAGCACTGGAGAGACAGGTAACGGAGTGTCAAAACCGTTTTCCCCTCCAGTTTCACTTCCAGGCAACGGGCTTTCACCACAGGTTGTTGCCACCGGTGGAGCTGGCGCTCTATCGCGTGGTGCAGGAGGCCTTGACCAACGCTGTGCGCCATGCAAAAGCCCAACATGTGCAGGTGTCCCTGGAACGGCAACCACAGATGGTCATAGCCTCTGTGTGCGACGATGGCCAGGGCTTCGATGTCAACGCTGTTCGTGAGATGCCGGGCGAGGGATTTGGTCTTTTGGGCATGGAGGAGCGGGTGAATTTGCTAAGCGGGGTACTGCAGGTCCAGTCGGCCCCCGGTCAGGGGACTACCGTGACTGCCCGGGTCCCGCTGGATGAAGAGGAAATGGAGCATCGCGGCCTCCCCCAAACAACGGCTAACTCGGACCTATCGAGACATGGTAAGATCCACGTGTTGCTGGCGGATGATCATCCGGTACTGCGGTTTGGCTTGGTTGCACTTCTCAACGCCGAGCCTGATCTGGTGGTCGTGGGCGAGGCGGAGAATGGGCAGCAGGCTGTCTCCCTGGCCAAAGAGCTACACCCACATGTGGTGGTGATGGACATTTCCATGCCGGGGATGAACGGCCTGGAAGCCACCTGGCAGATCAAATCTCTGGGGCTAGGCTGTCGGGTGCTGATTCTCACCGTACACGCATATCAGCGATACCTCTTTCGCGTGCTGGAGGCTGGTGGGTCAGGGTACCTGCTCAAAAACGTGGCTGATGCGGAATTGGTGAAGGCCATCCGTGCTGTGGCCCGGGGCGAGGTGTACCTCCACCCTGACGCTACCCGCTTGCTCATGCAAGGCTACCTGGCCCGCGCACAACATGGCGACGACGAATCGAGTTATAACACGCTCTCGGAGCGTGAGCGAGAGGTATTGCACATGGTTGCTGCCGGCTACACCAGTCAGGAGATCGGCGAACAGTTGGTCATCAGCGCCAAAACCGTAGATACCTATCGCACCCGCATCATGGAGAAGTTAAATCTACACCGCAGACACGAGCTGGTGCGCTATGCTCTGGAGGCCGGCCTGCTGACATCGGAACCAACGTCTGAATAGTTGGTATGGACGGCTGCGCGCCACCAAGGACGAAAATTGCGGGACGTGAAACGTAAAACGTAAAACGTGATGCGTATTGCGTTTTACGTTTTACGCATCACGTTTTACCTGACACGTGACACCTGACACGTTATTTTCAAAGCAGTCCCCCATGCAGCCTCCTCAAGGCACGTAAGGAAATTCCCTACACCCCCTTCCACTTTTTCCCGATAGACAAATCATCGACAAATAGATAAACTGAAGATGAACTTGTAAAGGCCGTTCTATGAAATGTGTTTAGGAAGGGTCGGCGAACAGATGTCTCTTTCTCTCCTTATCGTGGACGATCATGCCGAGTTCCGGAAGGCTGTGGCATGGCTGTTGGAGCAGAAAAAGCTACTTGCCCGGCTATACGAGGCTGCGGATGGCGAAACTGGTTTGCGAATGACTCGCTCCTTGTGTCCCGATTTGGTGTTGGTAGACGCTGCTTTGCCCGAAATGAGTGGCCTGGAAGTCGCACGGCGATTGAAGGAGCAGGATGCCGACTTGGTGGTCATCATTTTGTTGCCGGAGGATAGTGTGCCCTACCGGAGAGCCGCACGAGAGAGTGGCGCCGACGCCTGGGTGGTCAAGCAGCGACTGGACGAGGAATTGATCATCACGTTGCGGAACTGTTCCACGTTGCTCGACAAATAGAAGTGCCACCGGAAGAAAACCGGATTCGTTGCAGGTGAACAGATCGTGAGAAAGTGAGGTCCCAACTATGCGGAAGCAATATATCGCCATCGGAGTGGCCCTTCTCTTGAGTTTGGTCGGCGTTTCTCTGGCGCAGGCCGGTGGCCCCCCAACTGACAATCAATGCAAAGTATGCCACAGCGCACTAGGAAGCGACACCGTGGCCACGCTGGATTCCGGTGAAAGTATTTCCGTGCATGTGGAAAGCGGCGCGATTGCCGGTTCGGTACACGCTGCTCTCCTCTGCACCGACTGTCACCGTGATCAGGGAGCGCAAGGTTTCCCCCACAAACCCATCGTGGCATCAAGCGCCCGTCTCTTCACGCTGGAGATGAGCAATGTTTGTCGAGCCTGCCACGAAGACGAATACGAGAAACAACAAGACAGTATGCATGCCACTGCCCAGGCTGCGGGCAAGACGGAAGCGGCCACCTGCGTCGACTGCCACGGTAGCCATGACATCCAGGTGCCCGATCAACCCCGAGACCGCATTGCACACACCTGTGCCAAGTGCCACAAAACAATCTACGATCAATATGCTTCCAGTGTGCATGGAGCGGCCTTGCTGGGCGAGGAGAACCCGGATGTGCCCGTGTGCATCGATTGCCACGGCGTCCACAACATCCACGACCCCACAACGGCCCGGTTTCGCGTACGTTCGCCCCGTATCTGCGCCAAGTGCCATGCCGACAAAGCCCGCATGGCCAAGTATGGCATCTCGTCCCAGGTCTTCAAGACTTACGTGGCCGATTATCACGGCACGACTCTGCAACTTTTCGATCCCGCACCAGACACACCGCCCCGGCAGGCCGTCTGTTTCGATTGCCACGGCATCCACGACATCCGCCGCGTCGATGACCCGGAAACCGGCATCAGCATGAAAAAGAACTTGGTAAAAGTTTGCCGCAAGTGCCACCCCAATGCTACAGCCAATTTTCCCGACGCCTGGCTGGGACACCACGTACCCAGCCCTGAGAAAGCGCCGCTGGCCTATTACACTGCAATCTTCTTCACCATTCTCACCAGCGCAGTGATGTTGGCCCTGATTGGGCATATCATCCTCGATTTCAGCCGCCTGGTTATCAAGAAGGTCAAATCTTGAGGAGTGTATATAATGACCGCAAATCAAGAGTACTTCAACCGCTTCTCTCTGGGACGTCGCATTGAGCACGTCATTCTGTTCACCACATTCATTATCTTGGCAGCAACCGGAATTCCCCAGAAATTCCACAACCTTGCCTGGGCCCAATGGGTCGTTTTGCTCATGGGCGGCATTGAGCAGATACGTTTTATCCATCGGGGCGCGGCTTCCATCATGATCTTGGCGGCTGTCTATCATCTTGTCTACGGACTCTATCTGCTGCTGGTCAAACGAGAGCGTTTCTACGCCCTTCCCACGCTCAAGGATTTGCGAGACATCATCCAGATGGTCAAGTACTTCTTTGGCCTGACGAAAGAGAAGCCCCAGTTTGATACCTTCAGCTACGTAGAAAAGTTTGACTACTGGGCGGTTTTCTGGGGAATAGCCATCATGGCTGTATCCGGTCTGATATTATGGTTTCCGACCGCGTTTACTCACTTTCTGGATGGCGTCTTCATCCCCACAGCCAAAGCCGCGCATAGTGATGAGGCTTTGCTGGCTGTGCTGGCCATCGCTCTATGGCATCTATACAACGTACACTTCAACCCGCGCATATTCCCCTTCAACGCCACCATGTTTACCGGGAAGATCAGCAAGGAGCGAATGATCGAGGAGCATCCCCTGGAGTACCAACGCCGGGTCGCTGCCAGCGAGATCCCCGAGATAGACCTGGATGCACGCATCTCCTGGGGCACCATCGTCTTTTCGGGTATCACCGGCATCGTGGTCGTAAGCTTGATCGGATGGCTGTTGGCGATATCTTTGGGGAGCTAACAGTCCATGCGAGTCAAGACAAAGTTTTGCTGTTTTGTTCTCTGGTAGGACACACTTTAAGGAGGGACAAATAAGATGAGGGCATATCGTGTAGCAAGATTTTGGGCAGTTCTCTTAGGGGTTTTGACAGTCGCTTTGCTCGTGGGATGTGGGCCACAGGTGACGCCAGTGCCAACATCTGTCCCACCGATGCCGACACCGGTGCCACCGACACCAACGCCCGTCCCGCCCCCCCCCTCGCCGATGCCAACATCGATCCCACCAACGACAGCCCCGACGGCTCCTGCGAGCACTGTGCCGTCGGCAACTTCCCAGTTGGGTTGCCAGACCTGTCACAAGGATATCCATGCCAGATGGATCCAAAGTACACACGCCAACACCCAGGCAGATGTGGCGAGTGAGCTCAGCGAGGAACGCTTCGGGCAGACCCCAGACGAGGTGCTCCATGGCGATGATGTGGAGGACTGCCTCGCCTGTCATGGCCCGACGGCCATCCTGGCCAACGGCGGGATGACCGAAGTGCAGGCCTTCAAGTATTTCTTCACCACTGCGGACGGAAAGTTCACCAAGGATACCGTCCCTACTCACACTTCCGATTGGCCCAGCATTGCCTGCGCGACGTGCCACAATGTACCCAAAGACCACCCGGCAAGTGCACCTGCCTCGGCCCTGTTCGACTCTCGAACAGGGAAGTATGCTTCTGTGAAGAGCGCCAGCGAACTTTGCGGGCAGTGTCACGGTAACCTGCGCTTCGCCGACACAGATCATCTGAGCTATAACGCCTGGGCTACAAGCAAGCATAGCGACACCCAAGGGGACGCGGCAGGCGAACTGGCCGAAGAGCGTCTGGGGCAATCCCCGGCCGAGGTGCTCCACGGGGAGGACGGCGAAGACTGCATCGCTTGCCATGCGCCCACAGCGGTGCTCGCCAACGGCGGAATGACAGAAATGCAGGCGTTAGCCTACTTTTTCACCACGGTAGATGGGAAGTTCACCGCAGATACCGCCCCGGCCCATAGCTCCGAGTGGCCCAGCATCGCGTGCATTGCCTGTCACGATCAACACGACCCGGGGAAACCCGCATACTTCAACTCTTCGACCAAGAAGCATGAGCCGATGAAGAGCGCGGACGAACTTTGCGGGCAATGTCATGGCAACCTGCGCTTCCCAGATACGAATCACCTCAGCTACAACATTCGGAGCGGTACCGGTGGCATGGGCGTGCCGGACCAACAAACGATGCCCGGCACGAATTGCACCAGTTGCCACATGTTCGTGGGCGATGTGGATGGCAGCAACTCGGCCACCTTCCACGGCCACACCTGGGCGATTACGGTACAGGAAGCGGATGGCGAGAACACAACCTCCTGCACGCACTGTCACGCCGACCAAGACACGGCAAAGACCGAGGCCACTATCGCCAAATGGCGGTCAGATTTTCAGGCCCTCGAGGCCACCGCGCAGCAGAACGTCTCTGCGGCCGCGAAGGCCATGAATGGCACCGAGGACAAAGCGTTACAGGCCAAGCTGGAGGAGGCGCAGCATAATTTGGAGTATGCCGGGTCCGACGAGAGCGGTGGCTTTCACAACCATAAGTACCTCATGGCTTTGCTGAAGGACGCCAACGACAAGGCGACAGAGATTCTGGCTGCCTTAGGGAAGTAGTCGCTCGGGGGGCACGGCTTAGGAAGAAAGGGGCAGGCGGCTAAGCCGTCTGCCCCTTTCACAAGGAGGAACCGCGGACATCCAGGGAGGATATCTTTACCTAACTACGACGGCGGAGTACCACCACACTGCCGCCACCGAGCAACGCCAGGCCGATCAAAGCCAGCGCATAAGGCAACAGCGGTGTGCTGCTGCTGCCGGTTGTCGGTAATTCTGCAGGGGCTGCTGCTGTTGGCTCGGCAGCCGGGGCCGCTGCTGCGACCGGCACAGCGCCGGTGGTGATGGCTTCCAGCGCCCACTGCGGCGTCTCGTCCGTATGACAAATGTTACAGGCGTTCGGCATCTTGTCCTGCCCGCCGAAATCGATGGTCTTCTGTGGGTCTGGCGGGCGGAAGGTGTGATTGTGAATGTCGTACTTCACCGCGCTCTTGGCCGTCTTCGGCACGTGGCACTTGATGCACCAGTCGGTGTTCGGCTGGGCCTCGAAGCCGGCCTTCATGTACGGTTGGTGCGAGACGAGGTCCTTCTTGTCGGTATGACAATCGAGGCAGACGCCATCGCCGGCCTTGCGGAGCTGGTGCTCCCCTTCGCCGGCATTGTGGATGGCGTGACACGACCAGCAGGAAACGCCGTTGGCCGCGTGCTTGCTCATCTTCCAGTCCATGTACTGCTGGTGATGCCCCTTGGCCGAGCCGTCCGGCCACAGTTTGCTATCCGCAGTGGTGAACGTGTAGAGATCGTCGATGCTCTTGTCGCCACCGGGGAGGAAGCCCACAGGCCATTCGTGCTTGCCCGTGGCCTTGTCCATCCCGCGAATGTGGCAAGACCCGCAAATCTCGTTGCCGGCCTCGAAAGACAGATTGGCCGGGTTGACGATGGCGTTGCCTTTGCCACCACCAGCCGCTATGTGTTCGCTGCCGGGGCCGTGGCACGCTTCACACGTAACGCCGAAGTCCTTGAACTCTTTGGTATCTACGTTGTAGCCGGTCGTATGACAGCCTGCGCATAGTTCTTTGTAATCCTTCGTCTGCCAATCGTCCGGATGGTAGGGCACCCACTCTTTGGTAGCGATGTTCCACTGAATCGGCAAAACGCGCCACACGCCATCGATGACCTTGATGAAGCGCTGTTTCCAGCCCCGTCCAGATGCGCCGATCACATAGTCGGCGTCGTCCAGAACGAGGGGCCGCGTCTCGCCGCCAAGTGTTGCCGTGCGCACATCAGCGCCTTTGCTAAAGTCGGCGACAACAGTGGCTTCAGCTACCGGACGGACCTTCCAGGGATGCAACGTCTGCATAAGCCCGCTGGCCTTGTCCGGATGACATCCCTGGCAGACTTTCATGCCCATGTATGTCGCGTTGGGGCTGGGCGGGTCGGCCAGTGCTGCGGTTGCGCTGATCATGAGTAACAGGGCCACGACCAGCACACTCAACAACAATGTTTTTCTCCTCATGGTCTACATGACCTCCTTACAAAAATTGGGACAGTAAAATCACCACATCGTGATCAAACGTTTGGCCCGTTGTTCACCTCCCTTCTTGGTAAACACTTTCCCTCCTCCCTGATGTGCTTCGGTGTACTGGACATGTTGCGTGAAGACGTGAAACGTGATGCGTAATGCGTCGCTCCCCGCTTCACATCATTGACCGTTGACAATTGATACTCGCGCTACTGCCCGCCGGCCGCGCGGTGGCAGGTTTGGCACGAGGTTCCCTCCCGCCCGCTGTGGTCGGGTGGAACCGGCTTGACCCCGTTTTCGCCGTGACAGGCCAGGCAATTGTCCCGCCCTGTCAGTGTGTGCGGAACCGGCGGGGCCGCGGCCAGCACCTTTGCCGCCGATTCTTTCCAGCCCTGCGGCGTGTGGCACTCCTCGCACACTCCCTGGCCGAAGGGGTGGGGCGGCTCGTGGCAATTGGCGCACACGTAAGTGGGCCGCGTCGCCTTCTCGTGACAGCGGTTGCAGGTCAGGTCTGCGTGTTTCCCCTCCAACTTGATCGGGTGCGTAAAAGCCGCACTGAGACCGACAAAATCCCATGACCGGCCGTGACAGTTCGAGTTGCTACAGAAATTGCTATCGTCTGCGCCAAAAGTATGTTTTCCGTGGCAGCCGGTACAGTTTCCATTGGCCACGAAGCGGTGCTCGGCCATCCAGTTGGCGGCCAGGTGGGAGGGGGGCTCTCCCGACTGGCTCAACGAGATGGCGGGAGCCGGCTCCCCTTCCTGCACTGTGCGGGGAATGGAATGGCAGATGTTGCAGTGCAGGCGGATCGAGGTGCCGTCGCTGGCGAAATGTTTGCCGTCGTGACAGCGGAAGCAGCCCGGCCAGCGGTCGTGCCCCAGGTTGTCCGGGTGCGTGCCCCAGCTTAGCTCCATGTTGGGGAAGACCACCTGCTGGTACATCGACTGTATGGCCTGCACGGCTTGCTGCACCTTTTCCCGGTTCTGGGCATAGAAGTCGGGATATTGCTGCTGGTAAAACGTTTCCAGCTTGCCGATGCCCTGCACCGCATTTTCGATGGTGTCATACTTTGCCCTGAAGACTTCTTCCCCTTTTTGCTTGATGAAAGGAATGGAGCGATCCACTTGCTTTTGCGTCAGCAGTTGATCCATAGCCTGATCCGGTTCCAGGAATTGATGCGAGACCCGGTTGTGGCAATCGATGCAATCCATGCGCCGTTTCTCAGCCGTGGCGATGAACTCTGCCGTTAGGTTTGCCGTAGGATCCACGTAGTCTGTCGTCTTTCCACTGGAATCTATAACGCGCACCCACGGGATGTTCTGTTTGCGCTCGTCCGTAGCGATGTACCACACCTGCGACTCGATGTGCCAATGAATGCCATACCCACGGCCCACGCGGTGCGTTCCCCCACCGATGCGCGTGATCAGGTAGGTGTCCTTTTCAGTATTGGACCGGTCGGGGGAATAGTCACGGAAGATGCGTACCGAATCCTCCGAAAACTTTTGCGGCCAGTGGCAGCGCTCGCAACTCTCCCTGGCCGGGCGCATTCCGGTGGCATAGATGGGCACTTCGTAGTTGCTGGTGACCAGCTTGAGTACGTGCGACAGGTCGCCGGCCTTGCGACCAAAGATGACGGTGACCGAATCGCGCCCCAAGTGACACTCCACGCAGGCCACCCGCGCATGGGGCGACCGCTGGTAGGCGGCATACTCCGGCGGCATGGTGTGACAGGCTGTTCCGCAGAACTGGGCACTGTTCGTATACTCCCACACCCGGACGGTTCCACTCACCAGGATGACGCCGGCCACGGCCAACGCCAGGGTCAGCAGGCTGCGGCGCACCATGCCGGGACGGTTGAAGGGGTTCCGGCGGAGCAAACGCAAACGTTTCATGGCGACTGGTGGGTTCCCCCATTGCGATCACCGGCGAAGATGGCCGGCGCTTGAGTGCCATCATGACACGTCTCGCAAATGGTCTGGTGGGTGATTTTCCTGTGGCAGTCCTGGCAGACCAGGCCGGTCTGGCGCAAGTGTTCGTCGTGTACGTAGGGGACGCCCTCGAAGGTCAACGTCTGCGTCATGGTCTGTTGGTGGCAGCGCAGGCAAGGCTGCACCTCCGGCCGGTAGTCGGTGGCCGGCGGCTTGTGACACTCCTTGCAGTTGTCCGCCAACTCCGGTTCGCCGTGGCACTTCGCACACGTTTCGGGCACGATTTGGAAGGGCTGGCCGTGGATCATCACCGGTTGGCGGGCGGCTTTCCAGTGCAGTTGCCGCCACTCGCCGGTGTCCAGGAAGGGGGGGGCCGGGTGGCCCACCCCGGAGGGGATCGCGGCACCGAAGACGACCGGCGCAGCCTGTCCGTCGTGACAGCGCAGGCAGACATCGCGAGCGATGCGCGGCGGTTGGGTGACGACCGGTTCGGTCACGGCCCCCGGGTGGCCAATGGCCGGGTGACAATCACGACATTCGGCCCTCGTTTTGGTAAGGTGCGTTTGGTGAGCGAAGGATAGCCCCCCCGGCAAAGCAATTGCCTGCGCCACGACGTCTTTGTGGCAGCGCAGACAATTCTGGTTGGTGATCAGCACTGCGGCCGTGGGTTGGTCATAAGCTCCCACGGCAAATTGTGCCAGTTTCAACGCGGCATACGTTTCTCCCTGCATGCGACCCGCCAGGCCGGGCCGGAAATGGCAATCCACACATTGCACGGCCTGCCGGGCATGAACCGTCCCCTGCCAACTCCGGTAGAACGGCTCGATGATGTGGCAACTGGCACAGAAAGCAGGGTCGTTCGTTGCCGCCAGGCCACGCGTGCCCAGGCCCAGCAACACCATCAGTACAACGACCAACCCTGCTGTCCGCACTCGGTTCATTTTTCCCTACTATGGGTGTAACTACTCAGTCTTTAGGTGCCAGGCACTTGTGAAGGCCCTCTCGCTTGAACGTGACAAGGCATGTAGACGAATGTTGGCTTTGAGAC
>JAADHH010000160.1 GCA_013151955.1 Chloroflexota bacterium | reverse complement strand
GTGGATGTCTCAAAGCCAACATTCGTCTACATGCCTTGTCACGTTCAAGCGAGAGGGCCTTCACAAGTGCCTGGCACCTAAAGACTGAGTAATTACTATCCGGGAACCAAAGGAGCACAAACGATGAGCATAAAACCAGACCAATGGATCGTCGAAATGGTACGCAAAGTTCAGATGATCGAGCCCTTCACCAACGGGCTCGTCCGCGAGGGCAAGATTTCCTACGGACTGTCATCCTACGGTTACGACGTGCGTGTGGCAGACGAGTTCAAAATATTCACGCCCAATCCATACAACACGATCGTGGATCCTAAGAACTTCGACGATCGCGCGTTTGTGGACTATCAGGGCACGGAGTGTATCATCCCGCCGAACTCATTTGCGCTGGCCCGCACCGTGGAGTATTTTCGTATGCCGCGCAATGTCACCGGAATCGTGTTGGGCAAGTCCACGTATGCGCGCTGCGGTGTAGTCACCAACTTCACGCCCCTGGAAGCGGGTTGGGAAGGCCACATCACCATTGAGATCAGCAACACCGCGCCCCTGCCGGCGAAAATCTATGCGAATGAGGGCATCGCCCAGGTGCTCTTCTTCGAGGCGGATGCCGACTGCCACGTGAGCTATGCCGACCGGAAGGGCAAGTACCAGGGCCAACGCGGAATCACCCTGCCCATCGTCCCGTGAGCAGCCAATAGACGGCCATGCCCACGATGACCGAGCCGCCGAGACTGCGCGTACGCCAGGCAACCAGCAGGGTGGGCACCGCGGCAAGGAGCATCGGATTGTGCCAGCCGAAAGCCGGTTGGCCCGCCGGTGCGAAGAGGGCCGGCACGACCAATGCGCTCATGATCGCCGCCGGCACAAACTCCAGCCAGCGGCGCACCCGGTCGGGCAGCGCTATGTGCGGCAGGAGCAGCAACGGCGTGGCTCGCGGCACGTAGGTTACCGCCATCATGCCCAGGACGAGCAACACGTATTTACCCTGCGTCATGGATCGCTACTCCTATCGTGGCCGCGGCCATGGCAGCAACAATGGCCACGTAGTGACTGCCGGGCAGGACCATCATCAAGGCCAGCGATAGGCCGCCGGCCAGCACGACCACGCCCACGTCCAGGCGGTGGCGCACCTGCAAGACGATCAGGCAGATGAACATAGCAGGCAAGGCAAAATCTACCCCAAAACTGCCGGGCGGGATGAGATTGCCCAGCAGCCCGCCGGCCAACGATCCCAGCAGCCAGGCGGTTTGTGCGGTCAGGTGTACACCCAGGATGTCGAATGCCGGCAACGGTGCCGCGCGCAGCCGGGTGATGTTCAGGGCAAACGTTTCGTCGGTGACGCCATAGGCCAGCAGCGACAAGAAGCGATTGGAGAGCCGGGGCAGGTGTGGGCTTAGAGCGGAACTCATCAGCAGGTGGCGCAGATTGACCAGGAACGTGGTCGCCACAATGGTCAGCAGGCCCGCGCCGGCACCGAGCAGGCTAACGGCGATGAACTGGCTGGAGCCGGCGTAGACGATGGCCGACATCAATCCGATCTGCCAGAGCGACAGCCCGATCTGGCGAGCCAGCGCACCGAAGGCCAGTCCGATCGGCACGTACCCCAGCACGATGGGCAATGCCGCCCGCATCCCCGCCCGCAGGTTAGCCAATCGTCGCACCACCGCCTCCCCCCGGTTTCTGGGCGACAATCACCGAGATGCGACTGCGCGGGCTGGCATTCAAAGTCTGCGAGCGCACCACGAAGCCGGCATCTTGCATCGCGGTGAACCGGGGAACAACGCCCTCCGCAGAGACCCTCGTCAGCCGGAACGCCCAACGGGTGAGCCGCGCCCACAACGCCGGCCGCACAAGTTGTCCGCCATCCACCCACAGCCAAACCCCTCCCGGAGACAAAATCCGGTAGATTTCCCGCCAGGTGGCCGGATCGACGGCGAATGCGGTGGGGAAGGTGGTGATCACCGTGGCAAAGGTGTCCGCGGCAAACGGGAGCAGCTCTGCTCGCCCGCGACAGAGCTGCGTGGGGACGCCCTGCCGTTCGGCCTTGCGGCGCGCTGTGCGCAACATCGCCGGCGAAAGGTCGAGGCCACAAAATGCCCGTCCCTGCGCCAGTTGGCGGATGAGCAGATCCCCCCGGCCGCACCCGATCTCCAGGCCACGTCCCGCTTTGATCCACGGTTCTGCCGCACGTTGCCAGGTTTTCCATTCCCCCGCAGAGACCAGCCAGCTCACCGCATCATAGGCCCAAGCAAACTCGTTATACAAAAGACGGAATCCAGAACGCACCATCCATTGCCAGGCCAGCATCAGGCGCTTTCTTGTTCGCTTCATTTGCTACTCACCTTTGTCCACCACGCGCCCCGCACCAGAGTCTGAATGTAACTACGCCTTCCGTGGCGGGAATTATAGGGCTTATGGCCCGTGCTGTCAACCTCCACAAAGTAAGAAAGTGTCCGTCATTTGTTACTGTTCAGGCAAGGCCCGTCACGGCAAGGCGGCCTGAGCAGTAGCCGTCATTTTTATGTTTTAGGCTGCCTCCCTTGCTCGCAGCGGACGACAGTCCGCGCCGCTGGCGGATGGAGGTTGGCCCTCCGAACGCAAAACTTTGACGGACACCCGAAGGGTACTATTGACATCATTGTCACCCTGCTTTATAATGGTGCTTGAATGCAGCCGGCAGCAGTGGGCGATGTGTTCGCCACCCCCGGCCTGCTCGACATCCACTCCCATCATAATTGCATACGCTTGCTCCCGTATCATTTTTCACCTTCTGACGTATCTACTCTAGAGGGAGCCTTATGTCATCCGTCGCCACTGACGAACCGACAAACGAAGAAGAAATCGTGGGCTTGATCCAAGCCGCACAGCAAAACGAGCGACAGGCATTTGACAGGCTCTACGAGTTATTTGCCGATCGTATCTTCCGCTATCTTTACTATCGTGTGGGGGACCAACAGCTTGCCGAGGACCTCACTGCCGATGTATTTGTCCGGCTGTTGGAGAAGATACAGACTTTTCGCTTGGGACAGCGCGATCAGACCATCGTTTTTTCGGCATGGCTCTACCGCGTCGCCCACAATCGTCTGGTAGACCATCTGCGCAAGCAGTCGCGGTCGGAAACGGAATCCCTGGAAGCGGTCACCCTGTCCCATGACGAAACGCCGGACCTGGCCGTGGAAGCAACGCTGGAACAGGAAGAATTGGTGGATGCGATTTCTGCTTTGACCTTGGAACAAAAGCAAGTTGTCGTGCTGCGGTTTCTGGAAGGCTACCGAATCAAAGAAGTGGCGGGAATTATGGGTAGGTCAGAAGGGGCGATAAAAGCGTTGCAACATCGCGCGCTGAATGCTCTTTACAGACAAATGGCGAGAGAGGCGAGATGATGGAGGCCATAGAGGTTATACTTGAAAACTGCCTTGAGGCCTTGCGACAGGGAGAATCCCTGGAAACATGCCTGGGCCGCTACCCGAAACAAGCCGAGGCGCTGCGCCCCTTGTTGCAGACAGCGCTGCTATTGGAGCAAGCCCCGCGGCCCGCACTTTCCCCCGCAGGACGCCAGCGAGGACTGGAACGCATGCATCAAGCAATGGCGGAACGGGAACGCAAAGCAGCGATATCTGTCAGCGCCCCGACCGTTTCTGCAGCCCCTTTGCAGGCATGGTGGCATCGCCTGCGCTCTACGTTCTACTGGCGTACGTCTTTTGCCCTGGCGGCCTTGGCCCTCATTGTCGTGGTTATCGGCGGGGGTGCCAGTGTGGCCGTTTCCGCAGCGAGCCTGCCTGGCGACACCTTTTACCCGATCAAACGGGTCGTGGAACAGGCCCGGGTTACGTTCGCCATTGGCGCTGAGGCGAGAGAACAAGTTCTGTGGGAGATCAACCAGGAACGACTGCGCGAAATCGAGAGGTTGGAATCTTTGGGTCGCTCCGAAACTGTCCATTTCGAGGGGATCCTCGAGACCCTGCAAGATGATCACTGGACGGTGGCCGGTCAGGTTGTCGTCATCACGGCAGAGACCATCATTAGCGGGGAGCCGGCGGCCGGTCATCTGGTCTCTGTGTGGGGAACGTTGCAGGCGGATGGCCAGATCAAGGCCACAAGGGTGACCATCGCCCAGGCACCGCCTGTACCGGCCAACCTGCAGGGCCAAATCGAGCAGATCGCCGACGGCCGCTGGATCGTCTCGGGACATGTCGTCTGGGTCGGCCGGGAAACGGCCCTGGAAGGCCAGCCCTCTGTGGGGTGGACCGTATCCATCCAGGGCTTTCTCCTGGCGGACGGCAGTCTGCGCGCGACACGCATTGCCGCGCTGCGGCCACCGCCGCAACCAACGGCCACCGGCACCCCGGCCGCTCCAACCGGAGGAACCCAAAGCCAGTTCGTTGGCGGAGGAAGCGATCACCAACAGACATCGACGAGCACAGCGGAGCCATCCCATCCCGAAGAGACGCCACAGGCTACCGCTACGGTGCGGGGGCCTTTCCCAACTATGCCCCCGCCGCCGAAAATGACGAAGACGGTGCCCCTCACGTACACGCCTATCCCGCGAAAAACGCCGGATATTGTGTTGACCGCCTCACCGACCGAGGGTCATCCGGCCGCAACACCCGTGCGCTCGGCGACGGCACGACCGCACCCAACCCAACCGCCCGAACCGACGATGATGCCCGAACCGACTACTTGGCCGCAACCGCCCGAGCC